>NZ_JSYI01000077.1:0-47645 GCF_001023515.1 Diaphorobacter sp. J5-51
CCTCCAGGAGTTGGCGTTAGCATCTGGGTTTCCATCCAGCTATTCTCACGTCACTGGAGCTAAATAGATACCCCTTTCAAATATACAGTAATCATCGGCGGTTGGCGGCTCCAACCCGGCCGGCGTCAGGGCCTAGCGTCTGATCCGGCGGTGCGTCAGGGAGCGAATCTCAGCGCTGCGCCAAGCGCACCGCGCAGGCATCGCGCCACTGCACGACCGCCTGGTCGCCCGCCTGCGGGCTGTGCTCCAGCGTGAGCCAGCGGCTGTGGGTGGCATCCACGATGCCCTGCAGTTGCCACAGGGCTTCCCGCCCCAGCAGAGCCAGTTCGGCCAGGCCTTGTTCATCGCCCTGCAGGTATTGCAGGGCCTCGGCCTGCTGCTGGGGATGGGAGCCGGCCTCGAACAGGGTTTTTTGCAGCGCGGAAAGCCGCTGCTCCACGAAGGCGCAGGCCTCGGATTCCGCAGCCTCTGGCGGCAGCCCGGCACGGCGGGTGTCCCAGTCGCCAAAGGCCGTGGACAGCTGTTCAATGAGCCGCTCCACATCTGCCGGCGTAACCTGTACATCGGTCTGCACGGCGCGTATCTGCAGCACGGGCAGCAGACAGGCGATGAGCGCTGCGGGGAACTTGCGGTGGTTCAGGCGCAGCGTGAGCGACAGGCGCTGGGCCGCGGCCTCGTTGGCGTATTTCTCGAAGAAGGCGGCCACCACCTCGGCCACCATCAGGATCTTCCCCATGAGCGAGATCTGGTCCCCCTGCAGGCCGCGCGGATAACCGCTGCCATCCATGCATTCATGGTGTTCCAGCACGGCCTGCTCCACCACGCGCGGGAACATGTTCTGCCCCCGGATGATCAACATGGCCGTGATGGGGTGCGCCATGAGCTGCTGGCGCCCGACGGCCGTCATCTTGTTGGCCGGGTCGTGCCAGACGGGGTCCATGTGCAGCACGCCGATGTCGTGCAGCAGCGCCGCCGTCGCCAGAGGCACGCATTCGCGGTCGCTCCAGCCGCTCTTGATGCCCAGGTACACGGCCGCCAGCATCATGCGCACGCTGTGCTCGAACAGCACCGGATGCTGCTCGCGCATGACGGTGAGCTTGAAGGCCAGGGACGGCGGCAGCAGCATGGCGCGCACGGGCGCGAGCAGCTTCTCGGCGGTCATGCCCTCCAGCGTGTGCACCAGCAGATAGGCCAGCGTGTCGTGCTCGCACTGCGACGCGGCCAATTGCACGATGGACTGCACGTTGACCATGTCGTCCATGGCCAGATGCTCGTCGATGCTGCCGCGCAGCTTGTGCTTGACCAAGCGGTCGTAGAGCCGGCTGTCCACGCGCGCGCCCTTGTCCACCAGCTTGATGCCCCGATCGGTGTAGAGCGCTTCCTGCGTGACCACGGTGCGGCGATCGGCCATGTCGGTGATGGCGCGCAGGTAATGGCTGTCTCCGTCGGCAAAAGCCGCGGGGCTGAGGTCGGGTGCGTTCATGCGCAGACGAGATGTTAAAAAATGTCACGCGCACTATACGGCGCTTTGCCTTGCGCAAAAAGACAAAAAAGCCGGGTGATCCCACCCGGCCCGTAGTTTTGGCCCCGCGCCCCCGCCGTGCATGCGCATGCGGCCTGGCGGGTGCCTGCCCTCAGCGCAGCAGCGGCACGCCGGTCTTGGACTGGATGTCCTCGAAGCTCACACCCGGCGCCAACTCCACCAGCTTCAGGCCTTCGGGGGTGACATCCATCACGCCCAGGTCGGTGATGATGCGGTCCACCACGCCCACGCCCGTCAGCGGCAGCGTGCAGGCCGGCAGGATCTTCAGGTCGGTGGTGCCGTCCTTCTTGCGCGCCACATGCTCCATGAGCACGATCACGCGCTTGACACCGGCCACCAGGTCCATGGCGCCGCCCATGCCCTTGACCATCTTGCCGGGGATCATCCAGTTGGCCAGGTCGCCCTTTTCGCTGACCTGCATGGCGCCCAGGATGGACAGGTTGATCTTGCCGCCGCGGATCATCGCGAACGACTGGTCCGAACTGAAGATGGACGAACCGGGGATGGTGGTGACGGTCTGCTTGCCGGCGTTGATGAGGTCGGCATCCACCTTGTCCTCGGTGGGAAAGGCACCGATGCCCAGCATGCCGTTCTCCGACTGCAGCCACACCTCTTTGTCGCCGGTGAAATTGGCCACCAGCGTGGGAATGCCTATCCCTAAGTTGACGTAGAAGCCGTCTTCGAGTTCTTGCGCGGCGCGGGCCGCCATCTGGTCTTGGGTCCACGGCATGGTTCAGGCTCCTGCTTTCTCGGTGATGGTGCGCTTCTCGATGCGCTTCTCGGGGTTCGGGTTGTGCACGATGCGGTGCACGTAGATGCCGGGCAGGTGGATCTGGTCGGGGTCCAGCGCGCCGGTCTCCACCACCTCCTCCACCTCGACGATGCACAGCTTGCCCGCCATGGCGGCGGCCGGGTTGAAGTTGCGTGCCGTCAGGCGGAACTGCAGATTGCCCGACTTGTCGGCCCGCTGCGCCTTGACCAGCGAAACCTGCGGCACCAGCGAGCGTTCCATCACGTAGGTCTCGCCGTCGAACTCGCGCAGCTCCTTGCCCTCGGCCACGATGGTGCCCACGCCGGTTTTGGTGAAGAAGGCCGGGATGCCCGCGCCGCCGGCACGCAGCTTTTCGGCCAGCGTGCCCTGCGGGGTGAACTCCAGCTCCAGCTCGCCCGCGAGGTACTGGCGCTCGAACTCCTTGTTCTCGCCCACGTAGGAGCTGATCATCTTCTTGATCTGGCGCGTCTCCAGCAGCTTGCCCAGGCCGAAGCCGTCAACGCCCGCGTTGTTGGAAATCACCGTGAGGTCCTTCACGCCGCTGGCCTGCAGCGCATCGATCAAGGCCTCTGGAATGCCGCACAGGCCGAAACCGCCAACGGCCATCAGCTGGCCATCGGCCACGACGCCCTTGAGCGCTTCGGCCGCCGAGGGGTAAAGCTTGTTCACTACAGTCTCCTGGTTTGCTGGGTGGATACGCTACGATACTACGTAGTTTTTTAAGTAGTTTTCCCTAAAGACTTGCACCACTATGAATGTTGCCGACTACCGCTTGGCCTTCGAGATGGCACCCGTGGGCCTGGTGATTTCGCGCAACCGCACCATGGTGGATTGCAACCGACATGTGTGCGAGATATTCGGCGCCTCGCGCGAACTGCTCATCGGCCAGTCGTTCCAGATCCTCTACCCCAGCCCGGACGAATATGAGCGGCTGGGCGCACGCATGGCGCCCATCCTGAACGCACGCGGCCACTATGCCGACAACCGCATCATGAAGCGCGCCAACGGCGAAACCTTCTGGTGCCACGTGTCCGGTCGCGCGCTGGATCGCAACGATCCGCACGCCTCGGGCATCTGGAGCTTCGAGGACCTGAGCGCGCAGCGCCCCGTGCGCGCCGAGCTGACGGCGCGCGAACGCGAGGTGGCCGCGCGGCTGCTGGACGGCATGACCTCCAAGGAGATCGGCCGCGCGCTGGACATCAGCCACCGCACGGTGGAGATCTACCGCGCGCGGCTCATGCGCAAGTACGGCGCGTCCACGGCCGTGGACCTGGTGCAGAAGCTGTTGGCGGGATAAGTCATCAAAAAAGTGAGCTGTTGGCGCTTGCTAATCAAGCAGTTCAAGGCGTTTATTGCCTGAAATCCAATCGCAGCAAGCGCTGCCAGCTATGGTTTCTGAAGCCGCCGTCGCGCCGGTCAGTGCAGTTTGAGCCGCCCCGACACGCGTTGCTGCAGCAGCCGCGCCAGCGCCAGCACCGCCGTCTTGCCCAGGCCCAGGATGGCGCGGTGGTGCATCAAGTGCAGCGACATGTACATCCACTTGGCGATCAGCCCTTCCACGAAGAAGTTGCGCCCCGCCAGGCCGCCCATCAGGTTGCCCACGCCCTTGTTCTCGCCCAGCGACACGAGTGAGCCGAAGTCGCGGTAGACGAAGGGCTGCGTCACCTCGCGCTCGCGCAGCAGCGCCAGCAGCACGCGCGCCAGGTAGTCGGCCTGCTGGTGCGCGGCCTGCGCGCGTGCCGGCACCATGCGCCCGCCCTCCCACACGCAGGCCGCGCAGTCGCCCAGGGCCAGCACGTCAGGGGCCGAGGTGCGCAGCCGCTCGTCCACCACGAACTGGTTGAGCCGGTTCACTTCCAGGCCCAGCGCGGCGTTGGCGTCCGCGGCCTTGATGCCCGCGGCCCAGACCATCATCTCGGCCGCGATCTCTCCGGCCGAGGTGACCAGCACGCCCGGACGCAGCTCCAGCACACGTGTGCCCGTCATCACCCGCACCTGCTTGCGGCGCAGGGCCACGGCGGCCTGGGCAGAGATGCGCTCGGGCAGGCCGCCCAGAATGCGGTCGCCCGCCTCCACCAGCGTCACGTCCAGCCGAAAACGCTGGCTGCTGCCCAGGCTCTCCAGCAGTTCGGCATGGGCTTCCAGCAGCTCGGCGGACAGCTCCACCCCCGTGGCGCCCGCGCCCACGATGGCGATGGACAGGGCGCGCTTGTCCGTGAACGATGCCCGCGCGCAGGCGCTCAGCCAGTCGGCATGAAAGCGCTGCGCATCGCGCACGTTTTCCAGCAGATAGGCGTGTTCGATGCCCGGCGTGCCAAAGGCGTTGGAGCCGCTGCCCAGCGCCAGCACCAAACGCGTGAAGCTCAGCGTGCGCGCGGGCACCACCTCCTCGCCATGTGCATTGCGCTGAGGGGCCAGGGCGACGGTCTTGCGCGCGGCGTCCAGCCCGGCCAGTTCGCCCATGGTGAAGCTGAAATGGTTGCGCCGTGCGAGCACGGGGTACGACAGACCCTCCTGATGGGCGTCCAGCGTCCCGGCCGCGACTTCGTGCAGCGTGGGCTTCCAGATGTGGAACGCAAAGCGGTCCACCAGCAGCACCCGCTCACGCCCTTGGCGCGGCCCCAGCGCGCGGCCCAGGCGCGCAGCCAGTTCCAGGCCGCCGGCCCCACCCCCCACGATCACGATGTCGTAATGCATGTCAAACCTTCTTTCAGGTTACCGCTCTACAGTGTAGGCAAGCCTGCGCCTATTGCCGCGTTGCGGAAATTCAATGGGTTTTGGCTTGCCCTTTAAATAGATTAGAACAATAATTCTTCAAAACAAATAGTTCGTATCTATTTAACCCTGTAGCAGTCCAGAAAGGAGCTCTCCCATGACCCATCGCCTCACTACCGCCGCCGGCGCACCCGTGGCCAATAACCAGGATTCCCTGACCGCCGGCCCGCGCGGCCCCATGCTCCTGCAAGACCTGTGGCACCTGGAAAAGCTCGCCCACTTCCACCGCGAGGTGATCCCCGAGCGGCGCATGCACGCCAAGGGCTCGGGCGCCTTCGGCACCTTCACGGTGACCGGCGACATCACCCGCTACACCCGCGCCAAGGTGTTCTCGGCGATCGGCAAGCAGACCGAGTTGTTCGCGCGCTTTTCCACCGTGGCCGGTGAGCGCGGCGCGGCCGACGCCGAGCGTGACATCCGCGGCTTCGCCGTGAAGATGTACACCGAGGAAGGCAACTGGGACTTGGTGGGCAACAACACGCCGGTATTCTTCTTCCGCGACCCGCTCAAGTTCCCCGACCTGAACAAGGCCGTCAAGCGCGACCCCTACACCAACATGCGCAGCGCCGAGAGCAACTGGGACTTCTGGACCGGCCTGCCTGAGGCGCTGCACCAGATCACCATCGTGATGAGCGACCGCGGCATTCCGCGCGGCTACCGCCACATGCACGGCTTCGGCTCGCACACCTACAGCCTCATTAACCACGCGGGCGAGCGCCATTACGTGAAGTTCCACTGGGTCTGCCAACAGGGCATCGAGAACCTGTCCGACCAGGAGGCCGCCGCCGTGGTCGCCCATGACCGCGAAAGCAGCCAGCGCGACCTGCTCGAAGCCATCGACCGTGGCGACTTCCCGAAGTGGAAGCTGTGCGTGCAGATCATGACCGAGGAAGAGGCGCAGACCTACCGCTTCCACCCCTTCGACCTGACCAAGGTGTGGAGCAAGAAGGACTTCCCGCTGATCGAAGTCGGCGTGATGGAGCTCAACCGCAACCCCGACAACTACTACGCCGACGTGGAGCAGGCCTCGTTCGCGCCCAGCAACCTGGTGCCCGGCATCGGCCCGTCGCCCGACCGCATGCTGCAGTCGCGCCTGTTCTCGTACGCCGACGCCGCGCGCTACCGCCTGGGTGTGAACCACCACCAGATCCCGGTGAACGCCGCGCGCTGCCCGGTCAACATCTACCACCGCGACGGCGCCATGCGTGTGGACGGCAATGCCGGCCGCACCATTGCGTACGAACCCAACACCCAGGGTGCGTGGCAGGAGCAGCCCGCGTACGCCGAACCGGTGGAAAAGCTCTACGGCGACGCCAGCCGCTGGAACTACCGCGAGGACGACGATGACTACTTCACCCAGCCCGGCAACCTGTTCCGCCTGATGACGCCCGAGAAACAGCGCCTGCTGTGCGAAAACACCGCGCGCAACATCAACGGCGTGTCGCAGCACATCATTGACCGCCACATCGCGCACTGCACCCAGGCCGACCCGGCCTACGGCGCCGGCGTGAAGGCTGCCCTGGAAGCCGTGCGCGCCGGCACGCTGTAATAAGCACCGCCGCCGCCCTGCCCAGGCCCGCACCCGGGCCAAGCATCAAAATACCGCCCAGCCCTTACCTGACAAGCGCTGGGCGCTTCTGTTTTTGACAAGCCCGATGCCCTCCTGCACCCACCTGCCCCGCCGGCCCGTATGCCCCCGCTGCCAGCGCCCCGCCGCAGCCTGCATCTGCGCCGCCGTGCGGCCCGTGGCGCACCAAGTGCAAGTACTGATCCTCATGCACCCGCTGGAGCAGCACCAAGCCAAGGGCACGGCACGGCTGCTGCACCTGTGCCTGACGGGCAGCCGCATCGTGGTGGGCGAAACGTTCGGCGACGCTGCCTTGGCGCAGGAAATCAACGCCCCCTGGGTTGATGGCGACCGGCAGGCACCGCGCCGCGCAGTGCTGTTGTACCCGCCCACGCCGCCCGACCCGCAGCACCCCATGCTGCCCGCACCGCCGCTGTCGACCGACTGGCTGGCAGCGCCCGAACGGCTGCGCCTGGTGGTGCTGGACGGTACCTGGCGCAAGAGCCGCAGGATGCTGTGGGCCAACCCTGCGTTGCAGGCCCTGCCGCGCCTGGCCCTGCAGCAGGTACCGCCCACGCGTTACGCCGTGCGCAAGGCGCACGCGCCGCACCAGCTCAGCACGCTGGAGGCCGCGCAGTGCGCACTGCAGCAACTGGAACCCGCCAACCCGCACATCGCCGCGCTGAGCCAGGCCATGGATGCATTGATGGCGCTGCTGTGCTCGCGCGAAGGTGCAGCACGCTCGGCTATGCTCGGACCAGACCTTTCATAAAAAATCGGAGACACCCATGGCCGAGCGCTATCCCTTCCCCGACCTGAACACATTGCCCGAGGACATCCGCGCCCGCATCCTGGATGTGCAGGAAAAGGCCGGGTTCATCCCCAACGTGTTCCTGGCGTTCGCCCGCCGCCCGGCCGAATGGCGCGCGTTCTTCGCCTACCACGATGCGCTGATGCTGAAGGAAGAAGGCAGCCTCACCAAGGGCGAGCGCGAGATGATCGTCACCACCACCAGCGCCGCCAACCAGTGCCTGTACTGCGTGGTGGCACACGGGGCCATCCTGCGCATCTACGAGAAGAAGCCGCTGGTGGCCGACCAGGTAGCGGTGAACCACCGCAAGGCCGACATTCCGCCGCGCCAGAAGGCCATGCTCGACTTCGCCATGAAGGTCTGCCAGCGCGCGCACGAGATCGAGGACGCCGACTTCGAGGCGCTGTACCCCCACGGCTTTGACGATGAGGACATCTGGGACATCGCCGCCATCACCGCGTTCTTCGGCCTGTCCAACCGCATGGCCAGCTTTGCCGGCATGCAGCCCAATCCCGAGTTCTACCTGATGGGCCGCCTGCCGCGCGAGAAGAAGGCCTGAGCGCCAAGACGCTCTTAAAACAATAGCTGCTCGCGCTTTATAGATAAGCGCTGGCGGCTGTTTTTATTTGGATGCCAATACGGCGCTCCGGCAGCCGCTGAAGGCATCCAGCGGGCGCTGGTAGGAAGGCGACTGCACGTCCAGCAGGCCCAGCACGGTGTGGTAGAGGTTGTCGTGCGTCAACGGCGCATCGCCGCTGGCGCGCAGGCAGTCGGACGCCAACCCGTCACGGCGCAGGAAGGAGGTGTCCATCCACGCCACCATGGGCACGTGCTTTTGCATGTCGGGCGCCACGCCGTAGGGCATGCCGTGCAGGAACAACCCGTACTCGCCCAGCGACTCGCCATGGTCGCTCAGGTACAGCAGAGCCGTGTCGTACTTGGCGCTCTGGCCACGCAGCCAGTCGATGGTCTTGCCCAGGAAGGCGTCCGTTGCGGCGATGGAGTTGTCGTAGGCGTTCACCAGTTCGCCGTGGGTGCAGTCGGCCAGCACTTCCGTGCGGCATTCGGGCATGAAGCGCTTGCCTGCATCGGCCGAGCGCTTGTAGTAGGCCGGCCCATGGCTGCCCATCTGGTGCAGCACCAGCAGCACGCCGCGCTCGCGCTGCGCCGCAGGCAAGGCGGCCAGGCGCGCATCCAGGTTGTGCAGCATGGCCTCGTCGCGGCATTCTCCGCCATCGCACAACTGCTTGCGCGCCTCGGCATCCAGGCCTTCGGCGGCCGATGCGTGCGGCACGCGGTCGCACACGCCCTTGCAGCCGGACTGGTTGTCCAGCCACAGCACGCCCATACCCGCGGCCTGCGCCACGTCCAGCAGGTTCTCGTAGTCGTTGTCACGCGACTCGAATGCACTCTTGCCCAGTGGCGAGAACATGCAAGGCAGCGACGCCAGCGTGCTGGTGCCGCACGAGCGCACCTCGCGCCAGCTCATCACGTTGCGTTTGGTCAGCTCCGGCGTGGTGTCGCGGCCATAGCCGTTGATGCCGAAATGGTCCGCGCGCGCCGTCTCGCCCACCACCAGCACGAACAGCGTGGGCCGCGCCCCGGCCGCATAGCTGGCGCCCAGCGCGGCGCCCTGGGTCATCGGCACCAGCGTGCGGCTGCGCGCGAACAACGGTCGCAGGGCCGACACGGAGGTGGAGTACAGGCTGGCCAAGGGGTTCATCAGGTAGCGCAGGTGCGGGTGGTTGCGCATCAGCGGCGCCAGGTCCCGCGACATGGCCGCCACCGTGCCGGCGGCCAGACCCAGCGCCAGCACCAGCAGCGCCAGGTTGCGGCCCACCTGGCGCAGCGGCCGCATGGCGGGAATACGCACACGCAGCAACCACCAGGAGGGAAGCGCCGCGACGGCCAGCACCGCAGCCAGCATGCGCAGGCTCAGCAGATCGGCCACCTCGCGCGCATCCGTCTGCAGCACGTTGGCGGCCATGCTGGGGTCCATGACCACGCTGTAGGTCAGCATGTAGTACTGCGACAGCGCGGCCACCATGACCACCAGCCACCACAGCAGCTTCATGCCGCGCGTCCAGGCGGTGAATGCCAGAATGGCCACCGTGCCGCACGCCGTCAGCACGGCCAAGGCAGCCGCTGAACGCAGATACAGGCTGGGCGCGCCGCCAATGCGCGTGATCTGCAGCCACAGCGGCCAGTTGGCCGCCAGTACCAGGTACAGCGACAGGCGCACCACCACCTGCTGCGCCGACAGCGGGGTGGTCATCCA
This sequence comes from Diaphorobacter sp. J5-51, assembly GCF_001023515.1. Lineage (NCBI taxonomy): Bacteria > Pseudomonadati > Pseudomonadota > Betaproteobacteria > Burkholderiales > Comamonadaceae > Diaphorobacter > Diaphorobacter sp. J5-51. The sequence continues at coordinate 9,747 of NZ_JSYI01000077.1, forward strand.
GCCATCCAGCCGGCGCAACGCACCACGCAAGAGGCCTTCGTCGGCAGGGCTGGAAGATGACACAAGCGGCACGGAGGCCGAGGAGGCAGAGGCAATGGAGGCGCGCGAAGACATGCCGCCATCGTGGAACCTGCCACTGAAGCCAAGCTGAAGACGCCGCTCAGGCTTCGTTCAGCTTTGTATCTGCCGCTACTCCCAGGCGCACGTGCAGCTGCGCCAGACTTTCCCACGCAAGGCCCACGGCCCAGCAGGACCAGGCGGACCACAGAGTGTGGCTCATGAAATGTGCACCGCGCATCTGCTGCGCCCAGCCCAGTGCCAGCCCGGCCATCAGAGCGCCTGGCAGCCAGAGGCGCGCCACGTTCGGCGCCGCGCGGCGCAGTACGAACCAGCCCGCTACAAAACCAAACGCGGCCGAGGCATGCCCTGCAGGGAAGCAGTGTCCCGGCCCTAGGTCGCGCACGCCCCACACCCAGTGCGAGATGTACTGCGCCACCCCGCCGAACTCGGCCAGATCCCAGGGACAGCTGGTGGTGTTCAGGCGCTTGAACACCGAAACCGCCAGCATCGCCCCGATGACGGACAGCACCAGTTGCGCGCGCTGCGCCGGCGCCATGACGCGCAGGAATCCCCAGGGCCGCCACACCCCCACCGCCAGTGCGGCCAGCAGCGCGCCGCTCGCATAGCGCGGACCCTCGTGCGTCAGCAGGGCAAAGGTGCGGTGGTCACGCCAGGCAAAGCCCTGCGCCCCCCCAAACAGGCGGGCCAATGGCAAGTCCAGGCCCGAAGCGTCCCACAAGACGAGCAACAGGAAAAGCAACAACGTCACCGCATACAGGCGGCGCAAATTCCAGAAGGGCATGGCAAGGGATGGCGGCACAACACCGCCATGGGCAGAAAACGGCACCCCGCCAGGCTACGCCCGCGGCCTGAATGCACCATGAATACCAGACCGCCCGCAGCGCCCTACACTTTCGGCCTCACCCACCTTAGAGAAATCTGCATGCGCGTGCTGCTGGTAGAAGACGACGAAGCCCTGTCCGAGGCCGTGTGCGGCTATCTGCGCGCCAAGGCCTTCGTGGTCGATGCCGTTCCCAGCCTGGCGCAGGCCGGCGCCGCCCTGCGCGCGGCCCAGTACGCCGCGGTACTGCTGGACCTGCACCTGGCCGACGGGGATGGCCTGAGCCTGCTGCCGCAGATCCGTGCCCTCAAGGACCGGCCCATCGTCATCGTGCTGACGGCGCGCGACCAGGTCAGCGACCGCATCGCCGGTCTGGACGCGGGAGCGGACGACTACCTCGTCAAGCCCTACGACCCCGGTGAACTGCTGGCCCGCCTGCGCGCGGTGGAACGCCGCCGCAACGCCGCCTATGTACCGGTATTGGCGCTGGGCGACCTGCAGATCGACCTGTCGCGCGAGCAGGTACGCCGCGCCGGGGTGCCGATCGCGCTCACGCAGAAGGAATGGGCGCTGCTGCGCGTGATGGCAACCCGCCCCGAGCGCATCCACACGCGCGAAAGCCTGCAGGACGCGCTGTATGGCTTTGACGACGAGGCCGACAGCAACACGCTGGAGGTGTTCATCAGCCGGCTGCGGCGCAAGCTGGGGCGCGAACACATCGAGACCCTGCGCGGGTTGGGCTACCGCCTCGTGCACCGTCCTGACGAAGGCGCAACGGCATGAGGACACACCGCGGGCCATTGCGCACGCAGACCCTTGCGGGGCGACTGACGCGCAGCCTGATCCTCTGGGTGGGCGGCGTGTGGCTGCTGTGCGTGCTGGGCGTGGTGTGGTACACGGACCGCGAAATCAGTTACAACTTCGACAGCGAATTGGTCGAGGTCTCACACCGTTTCTTCGATATTGCCCTGGACCACCTGGACGCGGCCGGCCCGCGCGACGCGACCGAGGGGCCGCTGGTCCTGCCCTCTCCGGGATCGTTTGCCGATGCTGACCTCCTCTACCAGATCGTCGCGCCCGACACGCGCGTGCTGGCGCGGTCGGCCGAGGCCCAGCCCGAGCAGTTCGACGTACCGCTGGCGCCGGGCTTCGCGAACACGCACGGATGGCGTGTCTACACCCTGTCGCACCCCACTCGCCCCCTCTTCATGCAGGTGGCCGACCCGCTGCACGAGCGGCGCGAGGCGGTGAACCGCACCCTGGTCGGCCTGGGCATCGTCATGGTGGCCATGCTGCCCCTGCTGGCGCTGCTGCTGCGGCGCATCGCGCGGCGTGAATTGCAGGTGCTGGACGCTCTCACGCACGAGATCAGCCTGCGCGACGGGCAGCAGCTCACCCCGATCGCCCTGCCCGGCCTGCCGCGCGAACTGCGCAGCGTGGAAGACCATGTGAACCGGTTGCTGGACCGCCTGTCCCGCGCGTTGGACGTGGAGCGCGCCCTGGCCGCCAACGCCGCGCACGAACTGCGCACGCCGCTCACCGCGGCCCGCCTGCGGTTACAGACCGCGCTGGAACATGGCCTGCACCGTGACGATGTGCAGGCCGCCATCGCCGCGCTGCAAACGCTGAGCCGCCGCACCGAAAAGCTGCTGCAGCTGTCGCGCGCCGAGTCCAGTGCTCCCTATACCCGGGAGCCCGTGGACCTGGCCCAACTGGCCACCACGGTGGCGCAGGAGTTTTGGCAGGATGATCGCGCCGCCGACCGGCTGGACCTGGTGACCGCCTACGAAGGGCCTGCGCCCGTGGCGCGGGGCGACTTCGACGCCCTGGCCATTGCCCTGCGCAACCTGCTGGAGAACGCACTGAGCTATGCCGGTGACAGCGCGGTGGAACTCATCGTGGGCCCTGGCTGCGCTATCGCCGTGCGCGACCACGGCCCGGGTGTGAGCAGCGACCGCCTGCAGACCCTGCAGCAGCGCCATGTGCGCCAGAGCGCGGACCGCACGGGGTATGGACTGGGTCTGTCCATCGTCGCGACCATTGCGGCCAAGCACGATGCCCAGCTACAACTCACGTCACCCCTGGCTGGCGAGGCTGGCGGGTTCGAGGCGCGGCTGTTGCTGACGCCCAGGTAAGCCAGCCGTTGCCCATACGCCAGCGCCAGCCCCCGGGCGCCCGGCGGGGTGGCGAGTGCGGTCGCATCCAGGATCAGGCTTGCGGTGCCGGCAACGCGACTGCCGAGGAATCAACGCGAAAGACCCCTACGGCCTGGGCCACTTGCGCCGCCTGGCCCTGCAGCGATTGCGTCGCAGCGGTGGCCTCTTCGACGAGCGCGGCGTTCTGCTGCGTCGCCTGGTCCATGTGCGCCACCGCGATATTCACCTGCTCGATACCCGAGCTCTGCTCACGGCTTGCCGCACTGATTTCGCCCACCAGCGCGCTCACCTGGTCAACGCTGCGAATGATGTCCTGGATGGATGTGCCGGCCTTCGCCACGAGCTGATTGCCCGCCTCAACGGTATCGACCGAACGTCCGATCAAGTCCTTGATCTCCTTCGCCGCTTCGGACGAACGGCCGGCCAGTGAGCGCACCTCGGAGGCCACCACAGCAAACCCCCGCCCCTGCTCGCCGGCCCGTGCCGCTTCGACCGCCGCGTTGAGTGCAAGGATGTTGGTCTGGAAGGCAATGGAGTCGATCACGCCAATGATGTCAACGATCTTGCGCGACGACGCGTCGATGGCGCGCATGGTCTGCATCACATCGTCCATCACCTGGCCGCCCTGCTGGGCCTGCTCTGCCGCCGTGCGCGCCAGTTGGTTGGCTTGATGGGCGTTGTCGGCGTTCTGACGCACCGTCGACGTCAGCTCTTCCAGGGAAGCTGCCGTTTCCTCCAGCGAACTGGCTTGCTGTTCCGTGCGCCGGGACAGGTCCAGGTTGCCTGCGGCAATCTCTGCCGACGCGCCCGCGATACTGTCGGCGCCCTGGCGCACTTCGCCCACGATGGTACGCAAACGGTCGGTCATGGCTTGCAGCGCTTGCAACAGCTGGGCACCTTCGTCCCGGCCGCTGGAGTGCACGGCATGCGTGAGGTCTCCTGCGGCGACCACCTGCGTTGCTTGGACAGCGCGGGCCAACGGCGCGGTGATGCTGTGGGTAAGAATCCAGGCCACACCGATGCCCGCCACCAGGACCACCAGCCCCATGCCGCCCATCAGCCAGGAGCTTGCGGTAGCGCTGCTGTCGATGTCTTGCCCGGCGCGATCGATACTGGCCCGCTGGAAGTCGCGCAGCGCCGCCAGGCTTTCCAGATAGCCACGGGAGGCAGGAACGAACTGGCGCTCGAACAAGGTGGTCACCTGCTCTGCCTGCCCGCCCTTCTTGGCGGCGATGATGGCGTCACGGGCCTGGATGTATGCCTGACGGTGTCCGCTGAGAGTGTCAAAGAGGGCTTGCTCTTCGCTGCCGGAAATGAGCTTGACGAACTGGGCCTGCCGTTCGTTGATTTCCTTGCTCGACGCGGCGTTCTCTGCAGCGAACAACTCCGTCAGCGAGTCGTCGCTGCTGCGCGCGACAGCAGTGGCACGTTGGATGCTGGCGCGAATCACTCCGTACCAGTCGGTCACCAGCCGTTCCTTCTGGAGCGGCACAGAAAGGATTTGCCGCGTGCTCCCGGCCACCCCCTGCAACTGCCACACCCCCACTGTGAGCATGAGCACCGCAAACAGGATGAGCAGGCCAAACCCAGCCGTCAGGCGGGTGCCGATACGAAAGTTTTACATGTGTCCCTCGGAACGTGAACGGCTGACTTACCGTCTGTGAAGCAAGCACGAGAAGGAAAAATCGCCAAATGTAAATAAGTGTGACTTTACTCGGACGTGGCTCGGAACAAGCATCTCCCTCAGAATGGCCCTGCTCGAGCTAAGTGTTTACCCTCATATCCCGTCCAACTTCTGCTAGTTGCCATACCACCGCGGGGGCCGTCGCGGTGCCAAACTCGGGTTTTGCCGTGGCNTACGCGAACGCCCCGTTTGCGCTTGTGCACTGCACAAAATGAAGTGTCTGGACGGCATTGCGAAAAGTGAACGACCGTGCGATTCCTGTGCGACGGCCTGAATACAATCGGTCACCACACAGGGCCATCGCTCCCCAGGCCGGCACCCTGCCTTTTTCCACTATCGAAGCAGAAGAGACACCCATGACGAACGACGAAATTCTGAGCACCTACGGTCCCCGGGAAGCCATGGAATATGACGTGGTGATCGTCGGCTGCGGCCCCGGCGGGCTTGCCACCGCCATCCGCCTGAAGCAACTGGCGGCCGAGAAGGGCCAGGACGTTTCTGTCGTCGTGCTCGAAAAAGGCTCCGAGCCGGGCGCGCACATCCTGTCCGGCGCCATCATGGACCCGAAGGCATTGACCGAACTGATCCCCGACTGGAAGGCCAAGGGCGCGCCGCTGAACCAGCCCGTGACCGACGACGCCATGGTGTTCCTGGGCGAGAAGTCCTCCCTGCGCACGCCCAATTTCCTGCTGCCTCAGTGCTTTCAGAACCACGGCAATTACATCGTCAGCCTGGGCAACGTGGTGCGCTGGCTGGCCGAACAGGCGGAAGGACTGGGCGTGGAGATTTTCCCCGGCTTTGCCGCCGCTGAAGTGCTCTACAACGAAGACGGCTCCGTCAAGGGCGTGGCCACCGGCAACATGGGGGTGGGCAAGGACGGCAAGCCCACGAGCGAATTCCAGCTGGGCATGGAATTGCATGCCAAGTACACCATCTTTGCCGAGGGTGCGCGTGGTCACCTGGGCAAGCAGATCATCGCCCGCTACAAGCTGGATGCGGAGAGCGACCCCCAGACCTACGGCATCGGCATCAAGGAGTTGTGGGAGATCGACCCCCAGCGCCACCAGCCCGGCTTCGTGCTGCACACCGCCGGCTGGCCCATGGACAACAGCACCTACGGTGGCGCCTTCCTCTACCACCTGGAGGACAACAAGGTCACGCTGGGCTTCATCACCGGCCTGGACTACAGCAACCCCTACCTGAGCCCGTTCGAGGAATTCCAGCGCTGGAAGACCCACCCCAACATCCGCTGGTACCTGGAGGGCGACGAGGCCAAGGGCATCAAGCCCGCCAAGCGCCTGGGCTACGGCGCACGCGCCATCACGGCCGGCGGCCTGATGAGCCTGCCTAAGTTCGTCTTCCCGGGCGGCGCGCTGGTGGGCTGCGAGGCGGGCTTCCTGAACGTGAGTCGCATCAAGGGCAGCCATGCCGCCATCAAGACCGGCATGCTGGCCGCCGAGGCGGCATATGACGCCATTCAAAGCGGCCGCCAGCACGATGAGCTCTCTGCCTATCCCAAGGCCTTCGAGGGCAGCTGGCTCTACACCGAACTGAACAAGGCACGTAACTTCAAGGCCTGGTTCAAGAAGGGCCTGGTCACGGCCACGGTGATGAACGGCATCGAGCAGTTCGTGCTCAAGGGCCACATTCCATGGACGCTGCACCGCGACAAGCCCGACCACGCTTACCTGAAGCCCGCGGCCGAGTGCAAGCCCATCGTGTATCCCAAGCCGGACGGCAAGCTGACCTTCGACCGCCTGTCCAGCGTGTTCATCAGCAACACCAACCACGCCGAGGACCAGCCCGCGCATCTGACGCTCAAGGACGCCAGCGTGCCGGTGAATGTGAACCTGGCCAAGTACGCCGGCCCCGAGGCGCGCTACTGCCCGGCCGGCGTGTATGAGTTCGTGCCGGACGAAGCGAAGGGCGGCAGCGCACAACGCCTGCAGATCAACGCCCAGAACTGCGTGCATTGCAAGACCTGCGACATCAAGGACCCGACGCAGAACATCGTCTGGGTCACGCCGGAAGGCGGCGGCGGTCCGAACTATTCGGGCATGTAACCAAGGGGTTGCTGCGCAATGCTATATTTTTAATAGCTGTTAGCGCTGGACCGAAAAGCCGTAGAGGCACTTTTGATCCCAAAGTGCCGCAGCGCCCGTTCCGTCCACGGACGGCAGGCAAACGGTAGACTCCCCACAAGGCCGCGCGTGGTTCCTGCGCCGGCCTGGTACTACAAACACAGGAAAACACCGCACGTTCAATTGGAGAGTGAACCGTTATGAAGAGTTTGTCTTGGGCGCCCCTGGGCGCTATCGCCCTGGCCGCAGCCGCCCTCGCGCCCGTGGCGCATGCGCAGCAAAAGTCCGTTGCCGTGACCGCCATCGTGGAGCACCCCGCCCTGGACTCGATCCGCGACGGCGTGAAGGCCCATTTGCAGGCCGCCGGCTTTGAAGAGGGCAAAAACCTCAAGTGGCAATACCAGAGCGCGCAGGGCAACACGGGCACCGCCGCGCAGATCGCGCGCAAGTTCGTGGGTGACAAGCCTGACGCCATCGTCGCCATCGCCACGCCCTCCGCCCAGGCCGTAGTGGCTGCCACCAAGACCGTGCCTGTGGTGTTCTCTGCCGTGACGGATCCCGTGGCCGCCAAGCTGGTGAAGAACTGGGAACCCTCCAAGACCAACGTGACCGGCGTATCCGACATGCTGGCGCTGGACAAGCAGATGGACCTGGTCAAGCAGGTCGTGCCCGGCGCCAAGCGCGTGGGCATGGTCTACAACCCGGGCGAGGCCAACTCCGTCGTCGTGGTCAAGGAACTCAAGCAACTGTTGCCCAAGATGGGCATGACGCTGGTGGAGGCTTCTGCCCCGCGCTCGGTGGACGTGAGCAGCGCCGCGCGCAGCCTGGTGGGCAAGGTGGACGTGATCTACACCAACACGGACAACAACGTCGTCTCGGCCTACGAGTCGCTGGTGAAGGTGGGCCAGGAGGCCAAGGTGCCGCTGGTGGCATCCGACACCGACAGCGTCAAGCGCGGCGCCATCGCCGCCCTGGGCATCAACTACCGCGACCTGGGCGAGCAAACTGGCCGCATGGTGGCGCGCATCCTCAAGGGCGAAAAGCCCGGCGACATCAAGCCCGAAGTCAGCACGAAGATGGAACTGTTCGTGAACCCAGGCGCCGCAGAGAAGCAGGGCGTGAAGCTCTCCGACGCGCTGGTGAAATCCGCCACGCAAGTGGTCCAATAAACCTTCGCGCCAAGGCCGGGCCGCCGCGGCAGCCCGGGTCACTGGCACCCCACGCAGGAGCCATGGCGCCATGGCTCCTGCTTTGTTTTCTATCCGCCACTGTCCATGTCACTCTTTTCCCTGCTGGGTGCCGTCGAGATCGGCCTGATCTTCAGCCTGGTCGCGCTGGGCGTCTTCATCTCGTTCCGGCTGCTGCGCTTTCCCGACCTGACGGTGGACGGCAGCTTCCCGCTGGGCGGCGCGGTCTGCGCCATCCTCATTTCCACCGGCCATAACCCCTACGTGGCCACGGTGGCCGCCACCGCTGCAGGGGCTGTTGCCGGTCTGGTCACGGGCTGGCTGAACGTGCGCCTGAAGATCATGGACCTGCTGGCGTCCATTCTGATGATGATCGCGCTGTACTCCATCAACCTGCGCATCATGGGCGGCCCCAACGTACCGCTGATCAACGACGAGACGCTGTTCACCTTGCTCCAGCCGCCGGGCCTGGACGACTATTGGTCGCGCCCGATGATCCTGCTGGTGATCGTGATCGCGGCCAAGCTGTTCATGGACTGGTTCTTCGCCACCGAGCGCGGCCTGGCCATCCGAGCCACCGGCTCCAACGCGCGCATGGCCCGCGCACAAGGCATCAACACCGGCGCCATGGTGCTGCTGGGCATGGCCGTATCCAACGCGCTGGTGGCACTGGCGGGCGCGCTGTTCGCGCAGACGCAGGGCGGCTCGGACATTTCCATGGGCATCGGCACCATCGTCATCGGCCTGGCCGCCGTGATCGTGGGCGAGAGCATCCTGCCCTCGCGCCGCCTGGTGCTGGCCACGCTGGCCGTGATCATCGGCGCCATCGTGTACCGCTTCTTCATCGCGCTGGCGCTCAACAGCGACTTCATCGGCCTGAAGGCGCAGGACCTCAACCTGGTGACTGCCGTGCTGGTCACCATCGCCCTCGTGATTCCGCAGCTCAAGCGCAAGCTGGCCGCACGCGGCCGCTGAAAGGAAGGCTCTCCCCATGCTGAGCGCACAAGACCTCTTCATCACCTTCAACCCCGGCACGCCCATCGAAACGCGCGCGCTGCGCGGCATGTCGCTGGACATCCCGGCGGGTCAGTTCGTCACCGTCATCGGCTCCAACGGGGCAGGCAAATCCACCTTCCTGAATGCCATCTCGGGCGACCTGTCGGTGGACACCGGCCGTATCGCCATCGACAACCAGGACGTGACGCGCCAGCCCGTGTGGGAGCGCGCCCGCCGCGTGGCGCGCGTGTTCCAGGACCCCATGGCCGGCACCTGCGAAGACCTCACCATCGAGGAGAACATGGCCCTGGCCCAGCAGCGCGGCACGCGTCGCGGCCTGCGCGGCGCCGTCAAGCAGTCCGAACGCGCCATGTTCCGCGAACGCCTGGCCACGCTGGGCCTGGGTCTGGAGAACCGCCTCACCGACCGCATAGGTTTGCTGTCGGGCGGCCAGCGCCAGGCCGTGAGCCTGCTCATGGCGGCATTGCAGCCCTCGCGCATCCTGCTGCTGGACGAGCACACCGCCGCGCTGGACCCACGCACGGCCGATTTCGTGCTGCAGCTCACGGCCCGCATCGTGGCCGAGAACCAGCTCACCACCATGATGGTCACGCACAGCATGCGCCAGGCGCTGGACGTAGGCCAGCGCACCGTCATGCTGCACCAGGGCCAGGTGGTGCTGGACGTCTCGGGCGACGAGCGCGCGCGCATGGACGTGCCCGACCTGCTGCAGATGTTCGAGAAGGTGCGCGGCGAGAAGCTGGCCGACGACGCGCTGCTGCTCGGCTGATGCTTCTCTATTAATAGCTACTAGCGCGTTTCAGGAAAGCGCTAGAGGGCAATTTCGCTTCAAATACGGGAAGCGTGCGCCGCGCGGTAATCACCGCTTCGCGCGGAGATTTTTGGGCGAAAAGCCGTAGAGCCGGCGAAAGGCGGTGGAGAAATTCGCAGGGCTGCGGTAGCCCGCCAAGTCCGCCGCCTGCGCCACGGTGATGCCCTGTGCCGTGATGGCATCGGCCGCCCTGCGCAAGCGGCCTTCGCGCAAGTGTTCGAAGATGGGCTTGCCGAATGCCTGGCGGAACTGCGTTTGCAGGGTGCTGGCGTTGCAGCCCATGTGCCGCGCGATTGCGCCCATGGTGAGGGAGTCAGCGGCGCCGCTGTCGAGCCAGTCGCGCAGATGGCATGCCCTCTGGTACGCGGTTGGCCGCAATCCGGCTGCCTCGCATGCGGCGGCGGAATTGGCGGGCGCGACCCACTGCGCCAGCGCCTCGATGACCAGTTCGAGCGTCAGGCACTCCTGCTGCAGCCCCCTGAGCCGCCCGTACAGCACCTGGCCCTCTGCCAACAACTGCTCGGCAACGTACACCGCCCTGGGCGAAGGCGCCCACGCCGTCATGGACAGGTGGGGCAGCGCGTTCAGGTGGCCCAGCCCCGCCTTGTCCAGCCATTGCGGCGTCAGCGTGAGAACCAGCATGCGCTCGCGCGACGGCGCGCGGCAGCGGTGCTCGTACGGCGCCGGCCCGCGCAGTGCCACCACGGCCGCCCGGGCCCCCCCGCCCGGGGGCACCTCCACCGGCAGGACCAGGGGGCCGATGCGCAGCCTGCCGCCGCCCTGCAGCTTGAACACGATCTTGATCCCGCTCTTGGTCAGCGGGAAGCGGCTGGTCAAGCCACGCAGGTACGCGATGTCCGTGCGGTGCAGGAAGAACCCGGCGCGCAGTTCGACCAGGGACAGCGTGCCGTTGAACACGGAACCGCCGACGGCCTGCTCGGGCCCGCTCAGAGCCCCACCGTGCGCCAGCCGGTCCAGCAGCAGGGCCGTCATTTCCCCCGCCTGGGGCTCGGCCTGCCGGCGATTCACGATCGAGGCAAAGGTTTTTGTCGCGGCAAACATATTCCCTGTCAGCGCAAAAGAAGAAGAACGGAGCTGTCCCGATACTACACGCCAGTTGATAATCATTCTCAATCTCAGCGGTCTCGCCACACCTACCAGGCGCTCCCTCTTCCATGTTCGTGAAACACCCTTGCCCCTACCCCTTGCTTCTGGCCCTGCCCGGCCTGTTCTCGGCCTCTCTCGCGCTGGCGCAGGAGCCCACACTCGCCACTGTCAGCGTGCAGGAAAAACTCGTGTCCGACGTGACCACCACCGTCACCAGCGAAGCTGTGCAGACCCACGCGGCGCGCAGCCTGGGTGAGATGCTGCGCGACGAGCCCGCCGTGTCGGTGGGTGGCGGTGCGGCCATCGCACAAAAACTCTACATCCGGGGCGTGGAGGATTCCATGCTCAACACCACGCTGGACGGCGCGGCGCAGAGCGGCCGGGCGTTCCACCACCAGTCCCGCCTGCTGATCGACCCGGAACTCATCCACAGCGTGGAGATTGACCGCGGAGCCACACCCGCGAGTGCCGGGCCGGGGGCCCTGGCAGGCTCCATCCGCATGACCACCAAGGATGGCCGGCAGCTTCTGCGCGACGGCCAGACCTTTGGCGCCAGCGTGCGCGGCGGCGTGGCATCCAACGACGGGCACCGCTGGGGCGCGGCGCTGTACGGCCTGGCGGGCGAGAGCGTGGACTTTCTGGTGTCCGCCAACCGTGACGACAACGATGATTACCAGGCGGGCGACGGCATCCGGCAGACGCACAGCGGCTCCAAGCAAAGCAGCGGGCTGGGCAAGCTCAACTGGCGCATCGCCGCCGGCCACCGCCTCACGCTGGGCTATCAGGCCGTGCAGGACGAGGGTTCGCGCTACCTGCGCCCCAACTTCTGGCAGGGCCAGGGAAATTCGCTCATGCCCCAGAAGACCACGCGCGACACATTCACCGTCACCTACCGCTATGACGGCACGCGCACCCCTCCGGCCATGGAATTGGGACTGTTCTCCGACACGATGAAGGTCACGCGCACCACGACGGCCGCGCAACCGCAGTTCAACAAGCCGCAGGGCTATCGGTTCGGCGAAGAGATCGCCTCCAGCGGGCTGAACCTCAAGGCCGCCACCCGCGTGGCGGACGCCACCGTGCGCTACGGACTGAACATCCATCGCTTCGAGATGAACGCCGTCCATGCCCGCCCGCCCGCCGCATCCACCAGCAACGGGCGCGAAGAAAGCAGCGTGAAGGGACTGTTCGCCGAAGGCAGCATCCCCCTGGGCGACCAGTTCCTCCTGGGGGCGGGCGCGCGCTACGACTGGTACGACTACACCGACAACCACGCACAGCGCATCTCCAGCCGCGGCCTGAGCCCCAACCTGTCGCTGACCTGGATGGCCAGCGACGCGCTGAGCGTGCGCGCGTCCGCGGGCACCACCCTGCGCGGCGCGGGGCTCAAGGAGGCGTTTTATGTGGACAACACCCGCTGGCGCAACGACCCCGACCTGCGGCCAGAAAAGGCCCGCAACGTCGAGCTGGGCGTGAACTACCGCGAGGGCCCCTGGAGCGCCAAGGCCACCGTGTTCCGCCAGCAGATCCGCAACTTCATCACCACCACCACTGGCACGACCTGGGCCGTGGCCAACGTGGGCACGATGAAATCCTCAGGCTACGAGGTCGGCGTGGCGTGGAACCGCGGCGTATGGCGCAGCGGCCTTGCGGTGGCCAGCGCCAGCCCCCAACTCAATGGCTACGACCTGGGCGATGAAGCCTACGGGCTGGGCGTGTCCACGGGCCGCAGCTGGAACCTGGACCTGGGCTACCGCATCCCCGCGTGGAACCTGGACCTGGAATGGTTCGGGCGCTTCGTGGAGTCCAAGAACTCGACCGAATACCTGATCTCCGAAGGCCGCACCGCCACCAAGCGCAAGCCCGGCTTTGGCGTGCACGACGTCTACGTCAACTGGCTGCCCTACGGCAACGACCGCTTGCGCGTGACCTTCGGTGCGCGCAATCTGTTCAACAAGTTCTACTACGATCAGGGCAGCTACGCCTACTACGTGAGTGCCGCTGGCGTCATCAGTGGCCGGGGCTTCGCCGAGCCGGGCCGCAACGTACGCCTGGACGTGACGTGGAAGTTCTAACGGCCAATCGTCGCGGGAAGCGTTAACCCGGGAACAGGGGCAGGTCCGCCTTCTTGAGCGTGCGCAACACGAAGCTCGAGCGGCTGTGGCGTATGCCCTTGATCCTGTACAGCTTCTCGCGCAGCAGGCGCTCGTAGTCGCGCGTGTCCTTGACCACCACGCGCAGCAAGTAGTCGTAGTCGCCAGAGACCAGGTGCGCCTCCACCACTTCCGGGATACTGGCAAGCATCTCGCCGAACTTTTCCAGCGTGTTGTCCGAATGGCTGTCCAGCGTCACCTGCACCAGCACCGTGTCGCCCAGCCCCAGCGCCAGCGGGTTCAGGCGCACGGTATAGCCTTCGATCACGCCGGCCTCCTCCATCTTCTTGATGCGGCCCCAGCACGGCGAGGGGCTCAGGCCGACGGCGGCGCCAATCTCTTGCAGGCTGGCGCGTGCATTGCCTTGCAGGACGGAGAGAATTTTTCTGTCTAGGCGATCCATGTGCTGCATTATTCGTGAAACCTAGATACCACAGAAAATTTTTCTTCAATGTAGGTTTTTATAGAGAAATTCAGCAAATTCATCCACAACCCGCGGCGCATACTTCCTCTCCATCAAGGCGCTCTTACCGGGGCGCACGACATTGACGAGACCCCGCCCGGTTACCGCTGGGCGGGGACTTGGCAAGACGGGCCAAGGCGGCCTTCTCAAGTCCCCGCGCAAACCCCTATGACCTGCGTCATGTTGCATTGCCATAATTTTTCGGCAGCACCCGCAGATTCACAGGAGACAACATGCAGCTGACCAAACTTGCGCTGGGCCTGGGCTTGGCACTGGGCATGGCCGCAACGGCCTTGGCACAAACCACAATGCGCATCAGCATCTCGACGGCGCAGAACTCCCACCAGGGCGTCGCCATCGACACGTTTGCCAAGGAGGTCGAAAAGCGCACCGGCGGGCGCTACAAGGTGCAGACCTTCTACAACGGCGCGCTGGGCGGCGAGCGCGAATCCATCGAGGCGGTGCAGTTGGGCACGCAGGAGTTGGCCTTCAGCTCCACCGGTCCGGTGCCCAACTTCGTGCCCGAGACGAAGATCCTGGACGTGCCCTTCCTGTTCCGTGACAAGGCGCACGCCCGCGCCGTGCTCGACGGCCCCATCGGCCAGGACCTGCTGGCCAAGTTCGACGCCAAGGGCTTCAAGGCCCTGGCCTGGGCGGAGAATGGCTTTCGCCACATGACCAACAGCAAGCGCGACGTGAAGACGCCCGAGGACTTGAAGGGCCTGAAGATGCGCACCATGGAGAACCCGGTGCACATCGCCGCGTACAAGGGTTTCGGCATCATCACCACGCCCATGGCCTTCCCCGAAGTGTTCACCGCCCTGCAACAAGGCACGGTGGACGGCCAGGAAAACCCCCTGCCCGTCATCATCTCGGCCAAGTTCGACCAGGTACAAAAGCACCTCTCGCTGACGGGTCACGTGTACTCGCCCTGCCTCTTCGTGATGAACAAGGCGGTGTTCGACAAGCTCTCCCCTGCGGACAAGCAGGCCTTCATCGACGCCGCCAAGGAGGGCACCAAGGCCAACCGCGCTCGCGTGGACGAGGACGACGCCAAGGGCGTGGCCGACCTGCGCGCCAAGGGCATGACGGTGATCGACGATCTGGACAAGTCCAAGTTTGTCGCCGCGCTCGCGCCCGTGAACGCGCAGTTCGAGAAAGAGTTCGGCAAGGCCAACCTCGACAAGATCCGCAACTACAAGTGACGCTCACTTTTCAGTAGCTGCTACCGCCCGTGGATCATGCGCCACGGGCGTTTTTATTCATATTTTCGTGAGTGCGCATGAAAACCTTCTTCCTCTCCTGCGAGCGCTGGAGCACCGCCGTCGCCATGTGGGGCGCCTGCGCCATGCTGGCGCTGGCCTCGGCGCTCGGCATGTTCCAGATCCTGATGCGTTTCGTTTTCGAAGAGCCGGCCGAGTGGACCGAGGTGCTGATCCGCTTCAGCCTGATCTGGATGGTGTTTCTGGCGATTCCCATGGCATTCCGGCAGGGCGCCATGGTCAGCGTCGACGTGCTCTACCGCTGGAGCCCGCGCCCGCTGCGCCGCGTGCTGGACTGGGTGGTGTGCCTGGCAGCGCTGGCGCTCATCGCCGTGATCATCTGGTGGGGGTGGGACTACGCGCGCCGCGGCGGCGTGCAGTCGATGGCAGGGCTGGAGTCGGTTTCGATGTTCTGGGCCTATCTGGCCATGCCCGTGGGTGGGCTGTTCAGCATCCTCGGCATCGTGGGCAATCTGATCGACCCGCAGCGCCATGAACTGGAGACTGCCCAATGAGCGCCGCGCAGAGCCGCCTCAAGCAAGTGAGCGGCCCCCTCGGGGGGCCGCGGGTACATGAAATGACGCGCGTGGGGGCCCTATGACCACGGTCATGATCTCCACCATGGTGCTGTGCTTCGCGCTCACCATATCCGTGGCCGTCTCCATCGGGCTGGCCTCCATCCTGGGCATCCAGGTGGCGAACGCCAACATGCTGATCTCCGTGAAGGAGATGTTCGCCTCCATCAACAAGTTTCCGCTCGCAGCCATTCCGTTCTTCATCCTGGCGGGCAACCTCATGGAGACCGGCGGTATTTCGCGCCGGCTCGTGGAGTTTGCCAAGAGCATCGTGGGCGGCGTGCAGGGCGGCCTGCCCATGACCTGCGTGCTCACCTGCATGATCTTCGCGGCCGTCTCAGGGTCATCGGTGGCGACCACGTTCGCCATCGGCGCCATCCTGATTCCCGCGCTCATCAAGCATGGCTACCCCACCAGCTACGCGGCCGCGCTGCAGGCCACCAGTGCCGAGCTGGGTGTGATCATCCCGCCGTCGATCCCCATGATCCTGTACGGCGTGGCGGCCGAGGTATCGATCGGCGAGCTGTTCATCGCCGGCTTCGGCCCCGGCATCCTGATCAGCGGTGCGCTGATGTTGTTCGTCTGGGTGTATTGCAAGTACAAGGGCTGGGGCAAGCATGACGGCGATGGGCGCATGCCCTTCGGCCGCGCACTGCTGCAGGCGGGCTGGGCACTGCTGATGCCAGTCATCATCCTGGGCGGCATCTACGGCGGCGTGTTCACGCCCACCGAGGCCTCTGCCGTGGCCGTGTTCTACGCGCTGGTGGTGGGCATGCTGATCTACCGCGAGATCCGCGTCGCGGACCTGTTCGCCATCCTACGCAAGTCGGCCATCTCGTCGGCGGTGATCATGTTCATCATTGCCAATGCGGGCCTGTTTGCCTTCCTCATCACGCGCGCTGGCGTGCCGGACGCCATCGGCCGCTGGCTGCAGGAGGTGCTGCAGTCGCCCGCGCTGTTCCTGCTGGGCGTGAATGCCGCGCTGTTCGTGATCGGCATGTTCATCGAGACCAGCGCCGCCATCATCGTGCTGGCGCCGATCCTGGCGCCGGTGGCCCAGCACTTCGGCGTGGACCCGGTGCACTTCGGGCTGATCATGGTGGTGAACCTGGCGCTGGGCATGATCACGCCGCCCTTTGGCGTGAACCTGTTCGCGGCGTGCACGGTGGCGCGCATCTCTCTGGATCGCATCGTCGCCCACCTGCTGCCGTTCGTGGGCGTGGTCCTGCTGTGCCTCCTGGTCATCACCTACGTGCCATCGCTTTCATTGGCCCTGCGTGATCTCGTGTACGCAAAATAGATAGAATCCGTCCCGTCAGGAGAGAGTCCGCGCCCCTCAGGGCCGGGCCGCCGAAGGCGCAGGCAGCAGCCGAACGCTCAGGCAAAAGGACTGGCGACACGCCCGCAGGGATGCGGGTGTTTCCCTTGCTGGAGAGAGGCCGCAGCAGCATGCGGCCCACCGAAGGAGCAAGCCCCGCGACATGCCATGCAGGCGGGGTGAATCTCTCAGGTAAAGCGGACAGCGGGGCAAATCGGCGATCGAGAGATCGCTCCACCATTTGCCTTCGCCCATTGCCATGTCCGCCATGTCCGACCTGCTCACCACTCCCCTCAACGCCCTGCACATCGAACTGGGCGCCCGCATGGTGCCCTTCGCCGGCTACTCCATGCCCGTGCAATACCCCATGGGCCTGATGGCCGAGCACCACCACACGCGCACGGCGGCCGGCCTGTTTGACGTGTCGCACATGGGGCAGCTCAAGCTGGTCGGCCCTGACGCCGCAGCCGCGTTCGAGACGCTGATGCCCGTGGACGTGGTCGACCTGCCCGTAGGCAAGCAGCGCTACGGCCTGCTCCTCAATGACGAGGGCGGCATCATCGACGACCTCATGTTCTTCCGCATGGCGCAGGACGAACTCTTCGTGATCGTCAACGGCGCCTGCAAGGTGGGCGACATTGCCCACATCCAGGAGCGCATCGGCCAACGCTGCCAGGTGATTCCCATGCCAGACCAGGCCCTGCTCGCGCTGCAGGGCCCACAGGCGGCTGCGGTGCTCGCGCGTCTGGCACCAGGCGTGGACAAACTGGTGTTCATGACCGGCGGGCATTTCGACATCGCCGGGGCGCAGTGCTTCGTGACGCGCAGCGGCTACACCGGAGAGGACGGCTTCGAGATCTCGGTGCCCGCCACGCAGGCCGAGGCCCTGGCGCGCACGCTGCTGGCCCAGCCCGAGGTCAAGCCCATCGGCCTGGGCGCACGCAACTCGCTGCGCCTGGAAGCCGGCTTGTGCCTATATGGCAACGACATCGACACCACCACCACCCCACCCGAAGCCGGCCTGAACTGGGCCATCCAGAAGGTGCGCCGTACAGGCGGCGCGCGCGCTGGCGGTTTTCCCGGCGCCGACAAGGTGCTGGCCCAGATCGACAGCCCGGCCACCCTCACGCGCAAGCGCGTGGGCCTGGTGGCGCTGGAGCGCGTGCCCGTGCGTGAGCACACCGAGTTGCAAAACGAGTCGGGCGAGCGCATCGGCGAAGTCACCAGCGGCCTGCTGGCCCCCACTGCCGACAAGCCCATCGCCCTGGCCTACGTAATGCCCGCCCATGCCGCCCCCGGCACCCGTGTGAACGCCATGGTGCGCGGCAAGGCCGTGCCCATGGAAGTGGCTGCCACGCCCTTTGTTCCCACACGCTACTACCGCGGCTGAATTCACCACGGCGAACTGCCACCGCGCCCAGGTCCGCCCGGCTACAGTGCGGGCTGACCACTCTCAAACCTTTTCCTTCCACTTCTTCTTCCCGGAGCCCCCCATGAGCATTCAGTTTTCCAAAGACCATGAATGGATCAACGCAGCCGACCCGGCCGCGGCCGTCGTCGGCATCACCGTCCACGCGCAGGATGCGTTGGGCGATGTGGTGTTCGTGGACCTGCCCGCGGTGGGCACCACCTTTGCCCAGGGCGACGTGGCCGGTGTGGTCGAGTCCGTCAAGGCCGCTGCCGATGTCTACATGCCCGTGTCCGGCGAAATCGTCGAGGTCAACGAGGCCTTGCGCGCCGACCCGTCCCTGGCCAACTCCGACCCGCTGGGCGCCGGCTGGTTCTTCAAGGTCAAGCTCAGCGACGCCGGCCAGCTCGCCGGCCTGATGGACGAAACGGCCTATACCGCCTTCGCCCAGAACGCCTGATGCACCCGCGGCGCCGTGCACACGGCGCCGCCGCACCGCCCCATCGCTCTTGAGACTGGTCCCTCGCCATGCAGATGCCCTCCCCCCTGCCCCTGGCGGCGCTTGAAAACGCCGCTGAATTCCTGCCCCGCCACATTGGCATCGACGCCGCCGACGAAGCACACATGCTGTCGGTGATCGGCGAGGCTTCGCGCCGCGCGCTCATTGATTCCATCGTGCCGCGCTCCATCGCGCGCCAGCGCCCCATGGACCTGCCCGCGCCGGCCACCGAGGCCGCAGCGCTGGCTGAACTCCAGGCCATTGCGTCGAAGAACCGCATCCTCAAGAGCTTCATCGGCCAGGGCTACTACGGCACGCACACGCCGGGCGTCATCCTGCGCAACGTGCTGGAAAACCCTGCCTGGTACACGGCCTACACGCCCTACCAGGCCGAGATCTCCCAGGGCCGCATGGAGGCGCTGCTCAACTTCCAGACCATGGTGTGCGACCTCACGGCCATGCCCATCGCCAACGCCTCCATGCTCGACGAGGCCACCGCTGCCGCCGAGGCGATGACGCTGGCCAAGCGCTCGGTCAAGTCCAAGAGCGACGTCTTCATCGTGGCCGGCGATGCGCACCCGCAGACCATCGAAGTCATCCAGACCCGCGCCGCCCCCATCGGCATCACCGTGGTGGTGGCCAATTCCCAGGAGGAATGGCAGGCGGCCCTGGCCGGCGACTTCTTCGCCGCCCTCATCCAGTACCCTGCCAGCAGCGGCTGGGTGCAGGACTGGCAGGCCGACGTGGACGCCATCCACGCCAAACAGGCCGCCGCCATCTTCGTTACCGACCTGCTGGCGCTCACGCTGCTCAAGGCCCCCGGCGAGTGGGACGCCGACATCGTGGTGGGCTCCACCCAGCGCTTTGGCATGCCCATGGGCGCCGGCGGACCGCACGCCGCCTTCATGGCCTGCCGCGACGAATTCAAGCGCAGCCTGCCCGGCCGCTTGGTGGGCGTGAGCGTGGACGTGCACGGCAAGCCCGCCTACCGCCTGGCGCTGCAAACGCGCGAGCAGCACATCCGCCGCGAGAAGGCCACGAGCAACATCTGCACGGCCCAGGTGCTGCCGGCCGTGATCGCCAGCATGTACGCCGTGTACCACGGCCCCGAGGGCCTCACGCGCATCGCCCGCCGCGTGGCGCGCTTCACCGCCATCCTGAGCCGCGGCCTGGCGCAGCTGGGGTTCACCAGCCACCACCATGGCTCGGCCTTCGACACACTCAGCCTGCACACCAAGGATGCTACGGATTCAATAGCTGCTCGCGCAGTCCAGATGGGCGCAAACCTGCGAAAAGCCTGGAATGAATACCTGTGCATCTCGCTGGACGAGACCACCACCCGCGCCGATATCGAGCTGCTGTGGAAGATCTTTGCGCGGGACGGCCAGCAACTGCCCACCATCGAGGCGATGGACGCGGCCGGCGCACCGGCGCTGTTCCCGGATGCTCTGGCGCGCACCAGCCGCTTCTTGGCGCACCCGGTGTTCAACACCCACCATTCCGAAACCGGCATGCTGCGCTACATCCGCCAGCTGTCCGACAAGGACCTGGCGCTGGACCGCACCATGATCCCGCTGGGCTCGTGCACCATGAAGCTCAACGCCACCAGCGAGATGATCCCCATCACCTGGCCCGAGTTCGCCCAAGTGCACCCGTTCGCCCCGGCCGACCAGCTCGAAGGCTACCGCCTGCTCGACGAGCAACTGCGCGCCTGGCTGTGCCAGGCCACGGGCTACGCCGGCATCAGCCTGCAGCCCAACGCAGGCAGCCAGGGCGAATACGCCGGCCTGCTGGCCATCAAGGCCTACCACGCGGCGCAGGGGCACGCCCACCGCAACATCTGCCTGATCCCCAGTAGCGCGCACGGCACCAACCCCGCCAGCGCCCAAATGGTGGGCATGCAGGTCGTGGTGACCAAGTGCGACGAGAACGGCAACGTGGACATGGCGGACCTGCAGGCCCAATGCGAGAAGCACAGTGCCAACCTCGCCTGCGTGATGATCACCTACCCCAGCACGCATGGCGTGTTCGAGACCCAGGTGAAGGCCTTGTGCGAGCTGGTGCACAGCCACGGCGGGCGCGTGTATGTGGACGGCGCCAACATGAACGCCCTGGTCGGCGTGGCCGCGCCGGGCGAGTTCGGCGGCGACGTGAGCCACCTGAACCTGCACAAGACCTTCTGCATCCCCCACGGCGGCGGCGGCCCCGGCGTGGGCCCGGTGTGCGTGGTGGAGGACCTCGTGCCCTACCTGCCCGGCCACGCCACGGGCGGCATTGCTTCCAAAACAGGAGCTGTCAGCGCAGCTCCCTTGGGCAATGCAGCCGTTTTACCCATCAGCTGGATGTACATCCGCATGATGGGCGCCGACGGTCTGCAGGCCGCGACCGAGACAGCGATCTTGAGCGCCAACTACATCAGCGCGCGCCTGAAGGACCACTATCCCACGCTGTACGCTTCCGCCAACGGCCATGTGGCCCACGAGTGCATCCTGGACCTGCGCCAGTTGAAAGACACCAGCGGCGTGATGGCCGAGGACGTGGCCAAACGCCTGATCGACTACGGCTTTCACGCACCCACGCTGTCGTTCCCTGTGCCCAACACGCTGATGGTGGAGCCCACCGAGAGCGAGACGCTGTTCGAGCTGGACCGCTTCATCGACGCGATGATCGCCATCCGGCGCGAGATCCGCCAGATCGAGGCCGGCACCTGGCCGCAGGACGACAACCCCCTCAAGAACGCGCCCCACACGGCCGAGTGCCTGCTGGTAGCCGACTGGCAGCACCCCTACCCGCGCGATGCGGCAGCCTATCCCGTTGCCGCCCTGCGCCAGAACAAGTACTGGAGCCCCGTGGGCCGTGTGGACAACGTCTACGGCGACCGCAACCTGTTCTGCAGCTGTGTTCCGGTGAGCGAACTGGGCTGACGGCCTTCTCCGCTCAGGCATTCACAAAGGCCCTACCATCGGGCCTTTGTTGCTTCTGAACATTTGACCCATGCGCCCCCTTCTCGCACTGCTCGCATCGCTTGCCCTCGCCTCCGCAGCCCAGGCGCAGGCCCCCGCCGTCACCACCGGCAGCGGCCTGGTCTATGAGTCGCTCAAGGACGGCAGCGGTGAATCACCCAAGGCCACCGACACCGTCAAGGTGCACTACCGCGGCACCTTCCCCGACGGCAAGGAGTTCGACAGCTCCTACAAGCGCGGCGAGCCGACCGAGTTCCCGCTGAACCGCGTCATCCCCTGCTGGACCGAAGGCGTGCAGCGCATGAAGCCGGGCGGTAAGGCCAAGCTCACCTGCCCGCCGGCGATTGCGTATGGCGCGCGCGGCGCGGGCGGCGTGATTCCGCCCAACGCCACGCTGAATTTCGAGATCGAGCTGCTGTCGGTGCGCCGCTGAACGAGGCAGCGGCACCGGCCTGTGGGGCACTAGGCAGACGCGTACACTGGCAGGCCTGCGGATTGCCCGATTCCCATGAGCCGCCCCGACCTGTCCCTGCTGTTTCCCGCCGCGGAGCCTGCCTCGTCCCCCCCTGAGCAGCCGGAGCGCCGCGGCCCTCAACGGGCCAGCGGCGACGTGGCCGAGCTGATTGCGCAGCTGCGCGCCTCACAGGCCGAGCTGGAGGCGCAGAACCAGGTGCTGCGCTACAGCCAGGCCGCGGCCGAAAGCGCTTCCGAGCGATTCGAGGCCCTGTTTTCCAGCGTGCCGCTGTCGCTCATGGTGGTGGACGAGCATGACATGGTGGTCCAGGCCAACTCCATGGCACAGCGCTCGTTCCAACCGCGCGAGACGGACCGCCCCCTGACGGCACTGATGCCCTTCGTGAGCGACAGCCACGCGCCGCGTGTTCGCGAGGCTTTCGACCAAGCGCGGGCCGTGGGCACGGCAGAGGCCACGGAGGTTGTGTTCCACATCAGCGAGGGCCGGCACATCACCGGCGACCTGCACATCGCGCGCATCGAGTCGCGCTCCGAGCAGGACGCGCCGCTCACGCAGTTTCTGTGCGCCGTGATCGACCAAGGGCCGCTGCTGGCCGAACGCCAGGCCCTGCAGCGCAGCGCACAGGAGCTGCAGGAGCGCAACGTGCAACTGCACACCAGCGAGCGCCGGCTGGAAGCGGTGATCAACTCCGCGCTCGACGCGATCATCTGCGTGGACCAGCACGAGCGCATCACCGTGTTCAACCCTACTGCAGCGATGCTGTTCCAGTGCGCCACCAGCGACGCGCTGGGCAGCCCGTTGAGCCGCTTTCTGCCCGAGGCCCAGCAGGTGCTGGCGTTCGCGCAACTGACTACGCAGGCGGCGCTGGGGGAGATGACGGCGCTCACGGCATCAGGCCGCGAACTGGCGGTGGAGATCAGCGTGTCGTTCGAGCGCCATGCGGAAGGCGAGACCACCACCGTGTTTGCCCGCGACCTCACGGCCCGCAAGCGCGAAGAAGCCCGCCGCAACGCGCTGGAGGGACAGCTGCGCGAGTCGCACAAGATGCAGGCCGTCGGCACCATGGCCGGCGGCATCGCGCACGACTTCAACAACATCCTGCATGCGATCCTGGGCAACGTGGAGCTGGCCAAAGCCGATTGCCCGCCCGGCACGCCGATGTACGAAAGCCTGCTGGAAATCGACAAGGCCGGCCGGCGCGCCCGCGACCTGGTGCGCCAGATCCTCACCTTCAGCCGCAACGAGCCGCCCAAGCGTGCCGCCGTCACCCTGGCAGAGGTGGTGCACGACACCGAACGGCTGCTGAGGGTCACGCTGCCCCCCGAGATCGAGCTGACCGTGCATGTCCCCCCCGACCTGCCCCCCGTATTGGCGGATGCCACGCAGGTGGAGCAAGCGGTGCTGAACCTGTGCACCAACGCCGTGCACGCCATCGGCAGCCGCCGTGGCCGCATTCGCGTGGATGCTGCGCTGATCCAGCCCGACCAGCGCATGCGCGAGAGCCTGGGCCTGAGCGCGGGCGACTACGTGGCCGTGCGCGTGCATGACAACGGCCCGGGCATGGACGCCGCCACCCAGTCGCGCATCTTCGAACCCTTCTTCACCACCAAGCCCGTGGGCCAGGGCACCGGCCTGGGACTGGCGGTGGTGCACGGCGTGATGCGCACCCACGGTGGTGGCGTGGACGTGCACAGCGCACCCGGCGAGGGCAGCCGCTTCACGCTGTACTTTCCCGTGGCGTCGTACACCATGGTGGCCGCCCTGCCGGAGGTTCCCGCGCCGGTCGCGCCCGCCAGCCCGCCCGCGGTGGCGCCGGCAACAGACCGTCTGCTGCACGTGATGTACGTGGACGACGACCAGGCGCTGGTCTTTCTGGTGCAGCGCCTGCTGCGCCGCAGCGGCTACGAGGTCAGCGGTTTCACCGACCCGCACCAAGCCACAGACGCCCTGCAGGCCCACCCCGAGCGCTACGACCTGCTGGTGACGGACTACAACATGCCGGGCTACTCGGGCCTGGATCTCGTGCGCGCGGCCCGCACCATCCGCAGCGACCTGCCAGTGGCCCTGGCCTCCGGCTATGTGACGGCGGAAATCGAACAGGCCGCGCTGGCCGAAGGCGCACGCGCGCTGATCCACAAGCCCGATGACGTGGAAGAGCTGTGCGCGACCGTGGACCGGCTGGCCCATGGCGGTTGAGTTGACAGCGCCGCAGGCCGTACAGACGGCGGGGGCGCATGCACCTTTGCAGGGTATGCCGGCCAGCCCATCAGAGGGCGTCCGCAGCGTGCACGTGGACGACACGCTGCTGGTGCTGGACAAGCCCTCGGGATTGCTGTGCGTGCCCGGACGGGGCCCCGACAAGCAGGATGCCTTGAGTACGCGTGCCCAGGCGCTGTGGCCCGACGCGCTCATCGTGCACCGGCTGGACCAGCCCACGTCGGGACTTGTGCTCATGGCGCGGGGCGCCGCGATGCAGCGGGCCCTCAGCCACAGCTTCGCCCAGCGGCTGGTGCACAAGCGCTACCGCGCCGTGGTGGCGGGCCGCATGCCGCCGCCCGACCCTGCACACGCGGACGGCTGGGGCGAGATCGCGCTGCCCATCGCGGCGGACTGGGAACGCCGTCCGCTGCGCGTGGTGGATGCCACGCACGGCCAGCCCAGCCTCACGCGTTGGCGCGTGCTGGCGCACGACGCCGCCCGCGACACCACCTCCGTGGAGCTGGAACCCGTCACCGGTCGCACGCACCAGCTGCGCGTACACCTGGCGGCACTGGGCCACCCCATCCTGGGCGACCAGCTCTATGCCGATGCGTCGGTACAAGCCCGCGCACCGCGCCTGTTGCTGCACGCCTGCGTGCTGGAGTTCGCGCACCCGCTGCAGGGTGGCTGGTGCGCGTTTGCCTCGGCACCGCCGTTTTGATCGCCGCGTGCGTGGCCGTTACCATGCCCGCATGACGCAACACCTCTACATCCTCACCGGCGGCTCGCGCGGCATGGGCCTGGCCATGGCACACCAGTTGCTGAAACCCGGCAACACGCTGATCAGCCTGGCGCGCAGCACCTCTGCGCCGTTGTCCACGGCCGTGCCGCAGGGCGCGACGCTGGAGCAATGGAGCGTGGACCTGGCCCAGCCTGCGCAGGCCGCTCAGCGCCTGCGCGAATGGCTGGCCACCCAGCCTGCCAGCCGGTACGCCAGCGCCACGCTGATCAACAACGCCGGCGTGATCCCGCGCATCGCACCGCTGTCGGCATGCGCCAGCCCGCAGGACATGGCCGAGCTGTCCAACGCGCTGCGCGTGGGACTGGAGGCGCCGATGCTGCTGACGGCCGCCTTCCTGGGCGCGACCGAAGGCTGGGCTGCACCGCCCCACTCCGTGGCGCGCAGGGTGCTGAACATCTCTTCGGGGCTGGGGCGTCGCGCCATGGCGTCGCAGTCGGGCTACTGCGCGGCCAAGGCCGGCATGGACCATTTCACGCGGTGCCTGGCGCTGGACGAAGCCGCCAAGCCCCACGGCGCCAAGGTATGCTCGCTGGCTCCCGGTGTGATCGACACCGACATGCAGACCCAACTGCGCGGCGCCAACCCGGCCGACTTTCCGGATGTGCAGAACTTCGCCGCCCTCAAGACGGGCGGCATGCTCACCTCGCCAGACGCCGCGGCTGCCCGCGTGCTCGCCTGGCTGCAGCGTACAGACTTCGGCGCCAACCCCGTGGCCGACGTGCGCGAGGCCTGATGCCGTGCCCCGGCGCAGTGCAACCATTACTATGCATTTTGTAGCTGCTAGCGCTTATCCAATAAGCGCTAGAGCCTGATTTCATTTAAAACCATTACAGGAGAAAACCATGTCCCGTGACGTCGTCGTAGTCAGTGCCGTGCGCACCGCCATTGGCACCTTTGGCGGTAGCCTGAAGGACGTTCCGCCCACCGAGCTGGGCGCGCTTGTGGTGCGCGCGTCGCTGGCTCGCGCGCAAGTGGACGGCAAGGACGTCGGCCATGTGGTGTTTGGCCACGTGGTGAACACCGAGCCCAAGGACATGTACCTCTCGCGCGTGGCGGCCATCCAGGGCGGCTGCGCCGAGGGCACGCCCGCGTTCAACGTGAACCGCCTGTGCGGCTCGGGCTTGCAGGCCATCGTGTCGGCCGCACAGACCATCCAGCTGGGCGATGCCGACGTGGCCATCGGCGGCGGCGCGGAGGTGATGAGCCGCGCACCCTACGCGAGCCTCGCCAGCCGCTGGGGCGCGCGCATGGGCGACTTCAAGATGATCGACATGATGATCGGCGCCCTGCACGACCCCTTCCACAACATCCACATGGGCGTGACGGCCGAGAACATCGCCGCCAAGTGGGGCATCACGCGCGAAGACCAGGACCGCCTGGCCGTGGAGAGTCACAACCGTGCCGAGCGTGCCACGGCAGCGGGCTACTTCAAGGACCAGATCGTCCCGGTCACCCTCAAGAGCAAGAAGGGCGAGGTGCAATACGCCACCGACGAGCACTTCCGCGCCGGCGCGACACTGGACGACATGGCCAAGCTCAAGCCCGTGTTTGCGAAAGACAACGGCACGGTGACGGCGGGCAATGCCTCGGGCATCAACGATGCGGCTGCCGCTGTGGTGCTGATGGATGCCAAGGCAGCGCAGGCCCGCGGCGCAAAGCCTTTGGCGCGCTTGGTGGCCTACGCCCATGCGGGCGTGGACCCGAAGTACATGGGCATCGGCCCCGTGCCCGCGACGCAGTTGGCGCTCAAGAAGGCAGGCCTCACGGTCAACGACCTGGACGTGATCGAGGCCAACGAGGCCTTTGCCGCGCAGGCCTGCGCCGTCACGCGCGACCTGGGCCTGGACCCGGCCAAGGTCAACCCCAACGGGTCGGGCATTTCGCTGGGCCATCCCATCGGCGCCACCGGTGCGCTGATCACCGTGAAGGCACTGCACGAACTGCAGCGCATCCAGGGCCGGTACGCGCTGGTGACCATGTGCATCGGCGGTGGGCAAGGCATCGCGGCCATTTTCGAGCGCCTCTGAGACGCCTCGCCCCGCCCCGCCATCGCCGATGGCGATGGCATGCGCGCGCTTCGGCACGGTGCGGCCCACGATGGCTGGGCCATCATCCAGGCGGGCGCGCGCCAGATGCGCCATGTTCCATACCAGGTTCTCCAGGAGACTTTTTCCCCATGCTTCGTCGACATATCCTTTCTCTTGCCACCCTCGCCTGTGCCTTGGGCGCTATGCCCGCCCATGCCCAGACCAGTGCACCCGCTGCCGGTGCCTATCCCGCCAAGCCCATCCGTTTGATCGTGCCCTTCCCGCCCGGCGGCGGCACCGACATCCTGGCCCGCCTGGTCGCCGCCAAGCTGACGGAAGCCAACAAATGGACCGTGGTGGCCGACAACAAGCCGGGAGCTGGCGGCACCATCGGTATTACCGAGGCGGTGAAGGCCGCTCCCACAGGCTATGACATCGTCATGGGCCAGAAGGACAATCTGGTCATCGGCCCCTGGCTGTACAAGAACCTGCCGTGGGACCCCACCAAGGACCTGACGGCCGTGGCCCACGTGGCGTACACGCCCGTGGTCATCGCCACGAGTGTCAACTCCAAGTACAAATCTTTGGCCGACGTGGTGGCGGCCGCCAAGGCCGCGCCGGGCACCGTCACTTATGGCTCGCCCGGCAACGGCACCTCCATTCACCTGGCGGGCGACCTGTTCGAGAAAGCTGCCGGCATCAAGCTGAGCCACGTGCCCTACAAAGGCTCCAACCCGGCACTCATGGATGCGTTGGCGGGCAATGTGGAACTGCTGGTTTCGTCGCTGCCCTCGGCGATGGGTCAGATCAAGGCGGGCAAGCTGCGCCCGTTGGCGGTCACCTCGGCCAAGCGCAGTTCGTCGCTGCCCGACGTGCCCACGGTGGCCGAGTCCGGCTTCAAGGGCTTTGACGTGAGCACCTGGTACGGCGTGCTGGCGCCGGCAGGCACGCCGCCAGCNTCGCCACCGCGGACATGAAGGCTGCCATCCAGGCGCAAGGCGCAGAGCCGCAGGCCATGTCGCCGGAACAGTTCTCGACCCTGCTCAAGAACGAATACGTGCAGTGGAAGGGTATCGTGGAAGCCTCGGGTGCACGGATTGAGTAACCCGTGCTCGCGGCGCCCCGTTCCGTGACCGGGGCGCGAAAAGACAACGGCTCGCGTTGCGAGCNTGTGGCGACGTACGCCCCGGGTCAATCCCGCACGACCAGCACCGGCACGTGGGCCACGCCCAGCACGCGCTGTGTGACGCTGCCCAACACCAATTTTTCCAGCCCGCGGCGACCGTGCGATCCCATCACGATGAGGTCCGCGCCCGTACTCTCGACGGCGCGCTGGATGCCGTCGTGAATCGCATGCCCCTCGCCTACCATGGTGTTGACGTTGGCGACGCCTGCCTGGGTGACAGCGGCCTTGGCGGCGTCCAGGGCCGTGTTTGCCTCGGCCGTCGCGGCACTGAGGTATTGCGCCTGGCCGTAGGCGAAATCCGCGCCCACCCCCGTGAAGGGATAAGGGTCGATCACGTACAGCGCCGTCACGGCGCTGCCGAAGGTCTTGGCCAGCGCTGCCGCCTTGGCCACGGCCTTCATGGACGTCTCCGAGCCATCGACGGGAATCAGAATGTGCTTGAACATGGAACCTCCTTTTGGTTAGGGTGGCAGGCCTGGAAGGCCCGCAACAACCACGAGTGTGATGCGTACGCGGCGTCCAAGGCTTGATTCGAATCAATTATTGGGACGCATCCCCTTGAAAGCCACCGCCCCGGCAGGTAACCACCAGGGTATCGCGCCAGCCGCCATCTTCGGTGGGCTGGATGGGTGTGGTTTCATGGATCATGCGCGCATCGTCCAGCAGCATGACGGACCAGGGCTCGCTCAAGGTAAACCGCTGTCCATTCGGGCCCGTGGCTTCGAAGATGCGGGTCTCTCCACCCTTGATGCCCTGCCGGCTTACCAGGAACACCGCCACCAGGTCCACGCCGTCGCGGTGCGCGCCTTCGGGTGTCGGACGGCCGATGCCGCCCTCGGTGTCAATGCGGAACTGATGTGCTTCGATGTAGCAGGGTTGAGACGGCTGCCCGCACATCGCTTGCGAGAGGCCCGCAGCCGCCTGCATGAGTTGCCGCCACACCGGTCGAGCCACCGTTTCGTCACGCATGGGCGCAAACCAGCGCTGCAGCCCTCCGTGCAGCGCGTTGTACTCCACCGGCTGCCAGTGCGCGCGGTGCGGTGCTTGTTTCACGGCGGGGCCCTCGACAATGAAGCAGGAGTGGCGCCGCCTGCGGTACCGTCCTCCGTCCTTGAGGTAGTCATCCGGGGCCAGATCCGACCAGTCGGCCGCCAGGGCCTGCAAATCGTTCAAGGCACATCCCACCCATGTCGCTGTGTCCCGGGGTTGCAGCACCGCATAACCCCGGTCACGCAACTGCGCGACGACCTGTGAGGGCGGTGTATAGGGAGGGGAGAACGTCACATGTGCCATAGGCACACAAGCTTAAGGCAACACCGCCGAGCACACGCAGTGTTGGCGCGAAAACTTCGGGAGGGAAATGCCTCCCTTGAAAAGCCTGAACCCTCATCGTGATGCGGCCATCAGATGCCAGGCTTCAGGCCTGCCTCAGCGATCACCGCGCCCGTGGCCTCGGCCGTTGCCGTTGCCTTTTCCATTCCCACGGCCGCGATGGTCATCGTCCCGGTCGCGGCCGTTCCAGTGGCCGCGGCCATCGTCAAACGAACGGCCATCGAACCGGTCGCGGTCATCGCGGAATTTGCCGGGCCGGCGCGGGGGCTCCTTCACGAAATACACGGGTTGACCGCAAGCAGAGTAGCGCGCGCAGTGCTTGGACCAGTTCTTGGCATGGCCCGGCGGCACATACATATAGATGGGCGAACGGGGAACATACACCGCGGGAGGAGCGATCACCACCGGCTGCGGGTACAGCAGCGCAGGCGCGCTGTTGCCGATATCCACGCGGCCGTAGACGCCGGGAGCGATTTGCCCGCCCACCGTGGCGTTGATGTAGGTCTGGGCTGCCACGCCACCGGCGGAGGCTGCCACGGCCAAGGCCATAGCCAAACCGCGGGCCAGTTGGAGGGTTGAGGAGAGGGCGTGAGGCTCGCGGTTTTTCATGGTGATTGCTGATGCCGAAAACAAACTGGTGGAATGCACGGCCATTTGTAACTGCACAAATGGGAAAAAGGCGCAGATACTCTCCGAAAGATGTAAGCAATGGCGTATTCGCCACGGTAATGCGCCTGGTGCCCATCGGTGGAACTACGCTGCACAGGTTTTCTTATCAGCGACAATGATCCATTGAGACCGGCAATGCGCTCCTTTGGAACCATTGCGGAGAAACAAAGCTGCGCCACTGTGTGCGCAGTAAGTGGACAAGATGAACATCGTAATACTCGACGATTACCAGGACGCCGTGCGCAAGCTGCATTGCGCGGCACGGTTGGACCCCTACTCCGCAAAGGTCTACACGAACACCGTCAAGGGGTTGGGGCAGCTATCGGTGCGCTTGCGGGACGCAGATGTCATCGTGCTGATCCGCGATCGCACGCAGATCACGCGCCAACTGGTGGACAAGCTGCCGCGCCTGAAGCTGATTGCCCAGACCGGCCGCGTGGGCGCGCACATTGACCTTGCTGCCTGCACCGAGCGGGGAATCGCCGTCGCTGAAGGCGTGAGCTCCCCCGTTGCGCCAGCGGAACTCACATGGGCTCTCATCATGGCCGCCATGCGCCGTCTTCCCCAGTACATCGCCAACCTCAAGCATGGCGCATGGCAACAGTCGGGCCTGCGTGCCGCATCCATGCCGCCTAACTTCGGGGTGGGCAATGTCCTGCGTGGCAAGACGCTGGGCATCTGGGGCTACGGCAGGATCGGGCAGATCGTGGCAGGTTATGGGCGCGCTTTTGGGATGAACGTGCGCGTGTGGGGGCGGGAAGCCTCACGGGTCCAGGCACTGAGCGACGGCCTGCAGGTAGCGGCCACACGGGCAGAGTTTTTCTCCCAATGCGATGTGGTTTCACTGCATGTGCGTTTGACCGAGGAAACGCAGGGCATGATCACACTAGAGGACCTGTCGTGCATGCGGCCGACGTCCCTTCTCGTCAATACGTCACGTGCCGAGCTCATCGAGCCCGACGCCCTGATCGCCGCATTGAACAGAGGCCGCCCGGGCATGGCTGCTGTGGATGTATTTGAAAGCGAGCCCATTTTGCAAGGCCACGCACTGTTGCGGCTTGAGAACTGTATTTGTACACCGCACATCGGCTACGTCGAACAAGACAGTTACGAGCTCTATTTCGGAGCCGCCTTTGACAATGTGGTGAACTACATCAAAGGCACGCCCTCGAATATCGTCAACCCCGGCGCGCTGCAGGTCCGACGCTGAACGGTTGCTGATATCAAGAGAAAGGGCTCCCCAAGGAGCCCTTTTTTACGAGATCCGCACTCAAGGCGAGGCGGAACAGGTCGATCAGTTCAACGGCGTCTTCTTGCCTTCCTTGTAGGTGTACAGCGTAATGGCCGGGTTCTTCATTTCGCCATTGGGTTCAAACGCAATGTTCGCGGTCACGCCCTTGTAGTTGGACTTGAGCAACTCGGGGATATACACCTTCGGGTCCCAGGAGCCGGCGCGCTTCATAGCGTCCACCAGCAGCATGGTCGCGTCATAGGTGTACGGGCTGTAGACCTGGAACTGGTTGGGGTACTTGGCGTCGTATTTGGCCTTCCAGGCCGTGCCGCCAGGCATCTTGGCCAGGGATGCGCCACCCTCTGCGCAAATCACGTTAGCCAGCGTCTTGGCGCCTGCCGCCAGCTTGGCAATTTCCGTGGTGCATACGCCATCCCCACCGAAATACTTGGTGTTGGCCAAACCCAGTTGCTCCATCTGGCGCAACATGGGACCCGCCTGAGGATCCATGCCGCCGAAGAAGATCGCATCGGGGTTCTTGGCCTTGATGGCCGTCAAAATAGCCATGAAGTCCGTCGCCTTGTCCGTGGTGAACTGTTCGTCCACAACCTTCATGCCTTTCTCGGCTGCCACGCGCTTAAACACGTTGGCAACGCCCTGGCCATAAGCGGTGCGGTCATCCACGATGGCCACGGTCTTCAGCTTCAGGGTTTCCGCCGCGTAAGCTGCCAGTCCAGCACCCAGAGCGTTGTCGTTCGCAATGATGCGGAAGGTGGTTTTGTAGCCGGGGCGCGTCAGGTTGGGGTTGGTTGCGGCGCCAGTGACGTGGGGGATCCCGCAGTCGTTGTAGACCTTGGAAGCAGGAATCGTGGTGCCCGAGTTCAGGTGCCCGACCACCCCCGCGACCTTCGCATCGCACAACTTCTGTGCGGCCGCCGTGCCTTGCTTGGGATCAGCGGCATCGTCCTCCGCCACCAATTCCAGCTTCACCTTCTTGCCACCGATCGTGACGCCCTGGGCGTTCAGCTCTTCAATGGCCATGCGAGCGCCATTTTCGTTGTCCTTGCCGTAGTGCGCCTGGGCGCCGGAGACCGGTGCCACGTGACCAATCTTCACCACCTCTTGACTTCACCACCTCTTGAGCAGCGGCCACACCGGCAACCGCTGCGATCGCAGCAGCCACGGTCATTTTCAACTTCAGTTGCATATGGATCTCCAATTAAGAAAAGCGCTGGAAATATTGTTGTGAACCAACGCGGAGAAACATATCGCAATTTATGTTCCACATCACTAGGGAACACAAGGAGGTTCTGCGAAACGACACAGGGAAATACCCTGACGCAGCATCAATGGCCGCTGCGCTCGCCTGCCAGTTCCTCGGCCACGGCTTCGTAGACGGCCTGCCGCACTACCGATTCCACTTCCTCTCGCAGACGAGGCACCATGGACCGTGTCTGCTCCTGTACCACCACTGCGATCGCCTCGCGCAAACGTTGGTCCAGCACGACGTCCACGCGCTGCATCACGCGATGCACCACGTACTCCTCAAACCCGTAGGGCAGCCCTGCAGGCAGCGGCGCAACCGGCGCGGGAACTGCGAGGGGCGGTGGTGAATGCGGAGCCGCTGGCAAAGGCACAGAGAGCGACGCAGCGGTGGTCGCAGGCCGTGTCACCGGAGGCGACGGACGCGCCGAGCTCCCTTCGGCTTCGGGCATCTGCACCACGTCGGTGAGCGTGGGCACGAATCTGGGAGGTTTCTTGGTGGGTGTTGTCATCCCGCGCTTTCCTTGAGTACCAGATCGTGGCGAACGATGTCATACCCCAGCGCGGCATAGCCGCGCCAGCGCTCCCGCGCGCGCTTCCGATCATCCTCATCCACCTGGCTGACCACCTCCACGACCCGAGCGTACTGCGCAAATCCCTCGGGCAAGACATTTCCCAGGTTGACCAACACGTCCCGATTCGGACTGGTACGAGGGTCTTGCACCAACACGGTGGGAGAGGCACGCAGAATTTCCTCGTCGGCGTCTCCCAGGCAATGGCCGACGAAATCCGAAGGCGCCAACGCCCAGAGCTGGCGATCCAGCCGCAGCAAGGTGTCTGCATCACCCGTGACCGTCACCCGCGCATCCTGCCGGGTGGCTTTTCGCACCAGGCGACAGACATACGCCAGTTTGTCGGGTGCATTGAAGTGGAATGCCACCTGTGTCATGCGGGCACCTTCAACGACATGGCCCTCAAGCCACCGACTTGCGGCTGCGCGTCTTTTGCTTGGGTTTCACGGTACTCACTGTCGCCCGCTCCAGCAGATAGTGCACCAGCAGTCCCACAGGGCGGCCGGTGGCGCCCTTGGCGGCGCCGCCCTTCCAAGCCGTTCCAGCGATGTCCAGGTGCGCCCACGGCGTGTCCCCAACGAAGCGCTGCAGGAACTTCGCGGCGGTGATCGAACCACCGGCCCGGCCTGCCACATTGGCCATGTCGGCAAAATTGCTCTTGAGCCCTTCTGCGTACTCGTCATCCAAGGGCATACGCCAGCAGGGGTCAAGCGCGGCATCGCCTGCCGATAGGAGCTGTTCCGCCAACAGGTCATCGGAGGCAAACAGTCCGCTGCGCAGGCCACCAAGCGCCACCACACAAGCGCCTGTCAATGTGGCAATGTCCACCACGGCGGCTGGCTTGAAGCGTGCCGCGTAGGTCAGCGCGTCGCACAGGACCAAACGCCCTTCTGCGTCTGTGTTGAGGATTTCGATGGTCTGGCCGCTCATGCTCGTCACGACATCGCCGGGCTTGACCGCTTTGCCATCGGGCATGTTTTCGCACGCAGGAATGAGGCCCACCACGTTGATCGCCGGCCGGAGTTCCGCCAGCGCCCGGAACACGCCCAGGACGCTCGCCGCCCCGCCCATGTCGAACTTCATCTCGTCCATCTCCGCCGCGGGCTTCAGCGAGATCCCCCCGGTGTCGAACGTGATGCCCTTGCCCACCAGCACCACGGGAGCCTGCGTGCGGGCCGCGCCGTTGTAGCGCAATTCCACCAGGCGAAGCGGCTGGTCGGACCCTTGAGCCACCGCCAGAAACGCCCCCATGCCCAGCTTGGCCACCTCGGTAGGGCCCAGCACCTGGCACTGGACGCCGGGGTATTTCGCAAGCGTCTTGGCGGCATTGGCCACCAGCGTGGGGGTCGCATGGTTGGCAGGGCGATTAGCCCACTCGCGCGCAAACTCTACACCGGCCGCCACGGCCGTGGCCGTGGCGAACTCCGGCTGCACCGCACCCGCATCGGGCACGCCCAGGGTGACACGCAGCAAGGCACGCGGCTCAGCCTTGGTTTTGGTGGCCGTATAGACATAGCTCCCATCGGCCACCGCACGCACCGCAGCGCCGATGGCGCCCCGCTGGGCCGAGGTTCCAAACACCAGCGCCATGCGCTTGACCGACGGCAACTTGAACGAGGGGGATAAGGCTTGCATGGCCTGGCGCACCGCATGTGCATCGGCCGCACCGCACCCCAGCAGCACAACCCGGCGCGCCGCAACACCGGCGGGGGCGTAGCACTGCAGGAGCTTGCCCGGCTTCACCTCCAGATCGCCTTGCTTGAGCGCATGCGCAACCATGGTCGACAGCACGTCGCTGCCCGGCAGGAAGCCTTCAGGCACCACCACCACCAGCAGGTCGCATTTGTGCGCAGCAGCGGCAGCCAGCGAAAGCGTCTTCAGTTCGAAGTTCATAATCAGCGTTTTCCTTCGAGCCAATGTTATTCGATTCATCCATTCGCAAGGAGCTGGCCCGCACCTTCGGCGCGACCCTGGTGGTTCTGGTCACCGTCGTGATGACCATGATGCTGATCCGTACGCTGGGCCAGGCATCCCGGGGCAGCGTGAACCCTTCCGACGTGATGCTGGTCATGGGTTTCACGGTGCTGGGACAACTGCCCACCATCCTCAGCCTGAGCCTGTTCGTCACGGTGGTGGGGGCGCTGTCGCGCATGTACCGCGACAGCGAGATGGTCATCTGGTTTTCGGCAGGGCGCGGACTGATGAGCCTGCTGGCACCGCTGTTCCGGTTTTCTTGGCCCGTCATGCTGGCCATCGCCGCGCTGTCGCTCGTGGTCTGGCCCTGGGCCAACCGGCAGATCCAGGAGCTCAAGACGCAATACGAGCAGCGCAGCGACGTGGACCGTATCGCGCCCGGGGAATTCCAGGAATCCTCCAATGGGTCACGCGTGTTCTTCATTGACAAGGACGCACCGGATGCCAACTCGGCCAGCAACGTTTTCATTGCCACCAACGAACCCAACCGCGAGACGGTCACCTCCGCGCAAAGCGCTCGCCTGGAGATCCGCAACGGCGAACGCATGGCGCTGTTGAGCAACGGGCAGCGGCTGGAGACGCTGCGGGACAAGCCGGGCCTGCGCGTCAGTGAATTTGCCGAGTACGGCACGCTTGTGGGTGGCGGATCGCAGAACGACCCCGAGGCGGCCTCCATCAAGACCCGCGACACCTGGGAGCTGGTCATCGACCCGCAGCCGCGCCACCAGGCGGAACTGGGCTGGCGCATCGGCATGGCGCTGGCGGCGTTGAACTTCGTCGTCCTGGGCCTGGCGGTGGCCGTCGTCAACCCGCGGGCGGGGCGCAGCACCAGCCTGGTGTTCGCACTGTTCGC
Source organism: Diaphorobacter sp. J5-51 (assembly GCF_001023515.1). Classification (NCBI taxonomy): domain Bacteria; kingdom Pseudomonadati; phylum Pseudomonadota; class Betaproteobacteria; order Burkholderiales; family Comamonadaceae; genus Diaphorobacter; species Diaphorobacter sp. J5-51. The sequence goes on from NZ_JSYI01000077.1 coordinate 45,915, forward strand.
CTTCGTCGTGTACTACAACCTCATGACCGTTGGACAGACATGGATCGGCGTGGGCCGGCTGGGCTTGCTACCTTTCATGCTGATGCTGCACGGCGGTACCCTGGCCCTGGGCCTGCTGCTGCTGGCCGCGCGCCACAACCACTGGTCGCTGCGCAGCCTCCTGGGCAGGAGGACGGCATGAAAACCATCCGCCGCTTCATCTACCGCGAAGTCGTCGTGGGCGTGGCCTTCGTCACCCTCGCCTTCCTCGCGCTGTTCTTCTTCTTCGACATGGTGGACGAGCTACGCTGGGTGGGCCGCGCGGGCGCCAATGGCTACCAGCTCTCGCACGCGCTGCTGTTCGTGGCGCTGAGCCTGCCGCAGCACCTCTACGAACTACTGCCCATCACCGTGCTGATCGGCACCATCTTCGTGATGGCACGGTTGGCGCAGAGTTCGGAGTTCACCATCATGCGCACCAGTGGGCTGGGTCCCTGGCGGGCGCTGAGCACGCTGCTGATGCTCGGCTGCGCGTTCGTCATGGTCACAGTCATCGTCGGGGACTACATTGCCCCGGCGAGCGAAAAAGCGGCCTCTCTCGTGAAAGCCCGCCGGCTGGGCCAGATCAGCACTGGCGCCACGGGCGCATGGCTGAAGGAGCGCCAGGGCGACCATTCGATCGCTGTGAATGTGCGCGCCGTGGACCCCAATGGCGCCATGCGCGGCGTGCGGGTGTTCGAGTTCGATGCGCGCGGACGCGTCGCCGCCACCATCCAGGCGGAACAGGCCACCTTCGACGACGCCCGCGATGCGTGGAATCTGCAGCAGGTCCAGCGCACCCTTTTTGAGGCCGAGGCCGATGGCGGCATGCGCGTGTCGCGCCTGCAAGAGCCCACATTGCGTTGGCCCACGCGCATCAGCCCCGACATGGTGGCCGCGTCGCTGCTCAAGCCGGACAAGATGGCGACGATCGAACTGTTCCGCTTCGTGCGCCACCTGGAGGCCAACGGCCAGTCGGCACAGCGCTACGAGATCGAGTTCTGGCGCAAGGTCTTCTACCCCTTGAGCTGCCTGGTGATGGTGGTGCTCTCCCTGCCCTTCGCCTACCTGCATTTCCGCTCGGGGGGCATTGCGGGCTATGTGTTCGGCGGGGTGATGGCGGGCATCAGCTTCTTCCTGCTGAACAATGTGTTCGGCTTCGCGGGCAATCTGCAGAACTGGTCGCCCTGGCTGACCGCGGCCGCGCCGGGCCTGATCTATTCCGTGCTTTCGCTGGCAGCGTTTGGATGGCTGGTATTGAGACGCTAGACCCCTTAGCAGTAGACCCATGACGAACCCTAGTACCAACGGCATCGTGCTGTTCGCGCACGGCTCCCGCGACCCCCTGTGGCGCCTGCCCATGGAGGCGGTGCTCGCGCGCATGCGCGCCGAGCAGCCCGCGCTGGATGTGCGCTGCGCCTACCTGGAGCTGTGCACGCCCGACCTGCCTTCAACGATTGCCGCGATGGCGGCGCAGGGCATCACCCAGGTGGGCATCGTTCCCATGTTCCTCGGCACCGGCCGGCATGCGCGCGAAGATCTCCCCCGCATGGTCGAGGAACTGTCCCAGGCGTTTCCACAGATGCGCCTGCACCTCAGCCCTCCCATCGGCGAGGACGAACGCATGACGGCCCTGATGGCGCGCATTGCCGCCGAAGCATTGGTGCCTTAACAGGCCGTTGAAAAAGTGCTTTTCGAACGCATCAGGGACGC
>NZ_JSYI01000078.1:0-45905 GCF_001023515.1 Diaphorobacter sp. J5-51
ACGGCGTTCAGACTCTACCGCGCTGGTCTGGTTTAAAGATACAAGCCTGGAAGACCTGGGTGTCGGCGTGGCGCGTGTGTGGAGCCTGCCCGATTCCCTGCAGCGCTGCATACGGCCACCGCAGGGGCGGCCGCCGCAGCGCCGCCCGAGGGCGTGGAGCGGTTGCGCTGGGTGGGACGTGCCGCGAACGAGGCAGCCACCATCATGCTGCAGCATGAGCCGGAACCCGCGGGCGCCCGCCNCTCGATGACGCAGCAGGAGTTCGTCAAGGCCACGGTGCTGGCACGCGAGCAGCTCATCGCCATGGCCGACGCCCTGGACTTGCGCGTGGACAAGGGCTCGCCCGCGGCGCGCCTGCTGGCTCCGCCCACCGCCCTGGATGCGCCGCCGGTATTGGCCGACCCGGCCACGGGCCATGAGCTGCATTACGACGCCCTGCAGACCCTGCCCCTGACGCTGGCGCAGTCCACTGATGCGGCGCCTTCCGCCAGCCAGGCGGCCGAGGTGCTGGCCGCTGGCATCCAGGAGGTCAGCAACGCCATGGTGGAGGACTTCCGCCTGAATGACATCGTGCGCATGGTGCTGGAAACCATGCTGCGTGCGCTGGGCGCGCGGCGCATCGTGTTCTGCCTGCGCGAGGTCAAGACCGAGCGCATGACCGGGCGCTTCGGACTGGGCGAAGGCAGCGCAGACGCCGTGCGCGCCCTGGCCGTGCCCCTGAAGGACGCGGATGACCTGTTTGCCGCCGTGTGCCAGCGGGGCGCCGATACCCTGATTGCCGACGCCACCGAGGAGCGTGTGCGAGCGCGTCTGCCGGCATGGTTCCTCGGCAGCTTCGATGCCACCAGCTTTCTGCTGCTGCCGCTGTCGATCAAGCAGCGTCCCTTTGCGCTGATCTATGCCGATCATGAGCGCCCTGGCGGCCTGGTGGTGGACGACAAGGTGCAGGGGCAGCTGCGCACGCTGCGCAACCAGCTGGTGCTGGCGTTTCGCCAGGCCGACTGATGCCTAGTCCTGGAATCACGCAGGGGGCTTGGCCTGGCACCCGATAATCGCGCCCCATGGCCGCCGCTTTCGACAAACCTTCCCTGCCGCAACGCGTCCTGCCGCTGTTGCGCGGCTTTGACTGGCCGCTCATCGCGCTGCTGCTGGCGTTGTCATCCATCGGCCTGGTGGCCATGTATTCGTCGGGTTTCGATCATGGCACGCGCTTTTACGACCATGGCCGCAACATGCTGCTGGCCGCGGGCATCCTGTTCGTGGTGGCCCAGGTGCCGCCGCAGCGGCTGATGATGCTGGCCGTGCCGTTGTACACGCTGGGCGTGGCGCTGCTGGTGGGCGTGGCGCTGTTCGGCATCACCAAGAAGGGGGCGCAGCGCTGGATCAACGTGGGTGTGGTGATCCAGCCCAGCGAGCTGCTGAAGATCGCCACCCCGCTGATGCTGGCCTGGTGGTTCCAGAAGCGCGAGGGCCAGCTGCGTGCGCTGGACTTCGTGGTGGCGGGGGCGCTGCTCATGGTGCCCGTGGGGCTGATCATGAAACAGCCCGACCTGGGCACCTCGCTGCTGGTGATGGCCGCGGGGCTGTCGGTGATTTTCTTTGCGGGCCTGCCCTGGAAGCTGGTGGTGCCGCCGGTGCTGCTGGGCGCGGTGGGCATTGCGCTCATCGTCTGGTTCGAGCCGCAACTGTGCGCCGAGGGCGTGCGCTGGCCGGTGCTGCACGACTATCAGCAACAGCGCATCTGCACGCTGCTGGACCCCACGCGCGATCCGCTGGGCAAGGGCTTTCACATCATCCAGGGCATGATCGCCATCGGCTCGGGCGGCGTGTGGGGCAAGGGCTTCATGGCCGGCACGCAGACGCACCTGGAGTTCATCCCCGAGCGCACGACCGACTTCATCTTCGCCGCGTTCTCCGAGGAGTTCGGCCTGGTGGGCAACCTCACCCTGATCGTCTGCTTTGTGCTGCTGGTGTGGCGCGGGCTGGCGATTGCGGCCAACGCCAATACGCTGTTCGGGCGCCTCATGGCGAGTGCCGTGGCGATGATCTTCTTCACCTATGCCTTCGTGAACATGGGCATGGTCAGCGGCATCCTGCCCGTGGTGGGGGTGCCGCTGCCGTTCGTCAGTTACGGCGGCACGGCCATGGTCACGCTGGGGCTTGCGCTGGGGGTGCTGATGTCGGTGGCACGCGCACAGCACCAGCCCGAGCAGGGGCCGCCGCGGGCGCGGTAGCGGGGCTGCGGGGGGAACCTGCGTGCACGCAGGGTCTAGGGCGCCTGCCTACAATCGGCCGATGATTTCCCGCGAACCCACCATCGAACGCCTGGGCCTGGCCCGTGAGCTGCTGCTCACCCCCTTCGGCCTGGACGAGTCCCACCTCTCCCGCGCCCTGGCGGAGATCCGCGCGCACCGCGTGGACGACGCCGACCTGTACTTCCAGTACACGCGCAGCGAAGGCTGGAGCCTGGAAGAGGGCATCGTCAAGACGGGCTCGTTCTCCATCGACCAGGGCGTGGGCGTGCGCGCGGTGAGCGGCGAGAAGACGGCCTTCGCCTACTCGGACGATATTTCCGAGGCCTCGCTGCTCGACGCGGCCCGTACCGTGCGGACCATTTCGGCCGCGGATAAGGTGGGACGTGCGCGAGTAGCTTCCAAAAAGATAGCAAACAGCCGTTCGCTGTACCCGCACATCGACCCCATCGCCTCGATGGACAGCACCGACAAGGTGCGCCTGCTGGAGCGCGCCGAGCAATGTGCCCGTGCCAAGGACCCGCGCGTGGTGCAGGTCATGGCGGGCCTGGCCAGCGAGTACGACGTGGTGCTGGTGGCGCGTGCCGATGGGCTGATGGCCGCCGACGTGCGCCCGCTGGTGCGCCTGTCGATCACCGTCATCGCCGAGCAGAACGGCCGCCGCGAGGTGGGCTCGGCCGGCGGGGGCGGGCGCTTTGGTCTGGCCTATTTCACCGACGAGCAGATCGGGCAGTATGTCCATGAGGCCGTGAATGCTGCGTTGGTCAACCTCGAGTCGCGCCCCGCGCCCGCGGGCGAGATGACCGTGGTGCTGGGCCCCGGTTGGCCCGGTGTGCTGCTGCACGAGGCCGTGGGCCACGGGCTGGAGGGCGACTTCAACCGCAAGGGGTCGAGTGCCTTCAGCGGCCGCATCGGCCAGCGCGTGGCGGCCAAGGGCGTCACCGTGCTGGATGATGGCACGCTGGCCGACCGCCGCGGCTCGCTCAACGTGGACGATGAGGGTCACGCCACGCAGCGCAACGTGCTCATCGAGGACGGCATATTGAAGGGCTACATCCAGGACGCGATGAATGCGCGCCTCATGGGTGTCAAGCCTACGGGCAACGGCCGGCGCGAGAGCTATGCCCACATCCCCATGCCACGCATGACCAATACCTACATGCTGGGCGGCGACAAGGACCCGCAGGAGATCGTCGCCAGCATCAAGAAGGGCCTGTACGCCACCAACTTCGGCGGCGGACAGGTGGACATCACCAGTGGCAAGTTCGTGTTCTCCGCGAGCGAGGCCTACTGGGTGGAAAACGGCAAGATCCAGTACCCCGTGAAGGGCGCGACCATCGTCGGCAGCGGCCCGGAGTCGCTCAAGAAGGTGACCATGATCGGCAACGACATGCGCCTGGACAGCGGTGTGGGCACCTGCGGCAAGGAGGGTCAGAGCGTGCCCGTGGGAGTGGGCCAGCCCACCATGCGCATCGATGGCCTGACGGTGGGCGGCACGGCCTGAGCGCCGCGGCCGGTTGTGTGCCATGCCCACGCCACTCTCCAGCCGCCCGCAGACTTTCACCGATCCGGACCGTAACCCGCACGGCGGCGAGGCGGACGAGGACGCGCGTGCGCTGCGCGACAGCCTGGGCGAGCTGGCCCAGCATATCGAGGCCGCCACGCGCGCGCGCCGGGGGCAGCTGGGGCCCGAGTCCGTGCGGCGCAGCGCCGAGGCGCTGGCGCATTGCGCAAGGCGCCACCAGCTGCACCTCACAGGCCTGGGGTCGGCCTGGCATGCGCTGTATGAATTCGGTGTCTACCAGCGCGCGTTGCGCGAGTTGCGCGATGCCCTGGCGCAATGGCAGCAGGCCTTGCAGCAGCGCAGCCCCTCTGAGGCCGAGCGCTTCAGTACTTTCGAGCGGCAGGCGTGGCGCACGCTGGGAGAGGCACGGCTGGTGCTCGACATCTATATGCAGGGCGACCCCTGCATGGAGCGATCGGCGCCCGACACCCGGCCTGCCGCGGAGCTTCCACCGCGTGCGCCACTGCTGGCGCGCCTGCGCCGGTGGTGGTTCGAGGGACGGCATCCGTAAGCGGTTGTAGCGCGACGGCAACATGGTGCCTATGTTGCGGTGCCGCAATACGTGCTACATTGGTTCGCATGTCAGTTCACAGCGCGTTTTACTTTTACTTTTGGTTCTCTGTCCCTGGCGGATGAGAGGTACGCGCGCACCCAGACTGAGCCCCCTTCTCTAAGAAACCGCCGAAGCTGAAAAGCCCGGCGGTTTTTTTTGTTATCTGTTCTCCGTTTTCCATCTTCACCCCCCCCCCANGAGGAAGCACCCATGAACGCCCATGTCTCCAGCAGCGATGCCTGGTATCCCAACGTCGAGAAAACCAGCGAAACCGACGACCAACGCATCAAGGACATCACCGTGCTTCCTCCTCCAGACCACCTGATTCGCTTCTTCCCGATCCGCGGGTCGGAGGTGGAGTCGCTGATTGCCAACACACGCCGCAGCATCCAGCGCATCATGAGCGGCGAGGACGACCGGCTGCTCGTCATCATCGGCCCCTGTTCGATCCACGACCCGCACGCCGCGGTGGACTATGCGCGCAAGCTCAAGGCGGTGCGTGAGCAGTACAAGGACCAGCTGGAAGTGGTCATGCGCGTGTACTTCGAGAAGCCCCGCACCACCGTGGGCTGGAAGGGCCTGATCAACGACCCCTACCTGGACGGCAGCTACCGCATCGACGAGGGCCTGCGCATCGCGCGCCAGCTGCTCATCGACATCAACCGCCTGGGCGTGCCGGCGGGCAGCGAGTTCCTGGACGTGATCTCGCCCCAGTACATCGGCGACCTGATCAGTTGGGGCGCCATCGGCGCGCGCACCACCGAAAGCCAGGTCCACCGCGAGCTGGCCTCCGGCATTTCGGCCCCCATCGGCTTCAAGAACGGCACCGATGGCAACATCCGCATCGCCACCGATGCCATCCAGTCCGCCAGCCGCGGCCACCACTTCCTGTCGGTGCACAAGAACGGCCAGGTGGCCATCGTGCACACCGCGGGCAACAAGGATTGCCACGTGATCCTGCGCGGCGGCAAGGCGCCCAACTACGACGCAGCCAGCGTTGCCGCGGCCTGCAAGGACCTGGAGGCCGCCGGCCTGCCGGCGTCGCTGATGGTGGACTGCAGCCATGCCAACAGCAGCAAGCAGCACGAGAAGCAGCGCGATGTGGCGCGCGACATCGCTGCACAGATCGCAGGCGGCTCGCGCAGCGTGTTCGGCGTGATGGTGGAAAGCCACCTGCAGCCCGGAGCGCAGAAGTTCACGCCGGGCAAGGACGATGCCACGGCGCTGGAATACGGCAAGAGCATCACCGATGCCTGCTTGGGCTGGGACGACTCCGTTGCCTGCCTGGCCGAGCTGGCGGCCGCCGTGCAAGCGCGGCGCGCGCGTTGAAGCGGGCGCGGTGTAAGCTCGCGGCACGGGAATGGCGCGGCCGCGCCGTCCCGTTCACCCGTCAACACTATTCCATCAAGAGGCGAGACAGCTCATGCACAGCGAAGTATTGGTCACCCTGAGCCCCGATCAGGAATTCCGTCTGGACGCGCAGGGGGGACAGCCCCTGTCGCACGAGGACGCACGCCGCTGGCTGGACGATGAATTTCTACGCCTGGAATGCGAACCGCTGCGCGCCAGCGGCAAGGTGCTGCTGGCCGACAAGGTGCTGACCGTGGCCCGTGCCGCGGGGGCGACGCTGCTGGCCGATCCTGCATGGTCCGGCCAGTTTGCCCGCGCCACCGTCGCTGCGCTTGCCAGGCCCGTCGTGCGCGTGGACGTGCCGGGCATGGCTGTCAGCTTCTAGGTTTCAAGCCAAAAAGGCTGCTAGCGCTTATTAATCAAGCGATAGCAGCTATTGTTTTGATAGTTCTGCGAGCAGTTGGGCGTGCACTCCGCCAAAGCTGCCGTTGCTCATGCAGACGATGTGGTCGCCCGGCTGCACCACCGCGCGGATCTGGCCCACGAGCGTGGGCAGGTCGCCCGCCGTCTGCGCGCGCGCACCCATGGGGGCCAGCGCCGCAGCGGCGTCCCAGTCCAGGCCGGCGGTATGGCAGAAGGCCAGGTCGGCCGGCTCCAGCGCCCAGGGCAACTGCGCCTTCATGGTGCCCAGCTTCATGGTGTTGCTGCGCGGCTCGAACACCGCCAGGATGCGCCCGCGGCCTTCGCCCTTGGGGCCCACGCGCCGGCGCAGTCCGTCCAGCGTGGTGCGCAGCGCCGTGGGATGGTGCGCAAAGTCGTCATAGACAGCGATGCCCCGCACCGTGCCGCGCAGCTCCATGCGGCGCTTGACGTTCTCGAAGCGCGCCAGCGCCTCGGCCGCCTGGGCAGGCGTCACGCCCACATGCTCGGCGGCCGCGATGGCAGCGAGGGCATTGAGCTGGTTGTGCACGCCCGTCAGCGACCACTGCACGCGTGCCACTGTGCTGCCCCGCTGCAGCACCTCGAAATCGTGCGGCGCGCCTTGCGCGCCGAAGTCGCTCACCGCGGTGCCAAAGTTGGCCACGCCGCTCCAGCAGCCGGCGTGCAGTACGCGTGCCAGGCTCTCCTCCAGCCCATTGACCACCACGCGGCCCGAGGGCGGCACCGTGCGCACCAAGTGGTGGAACTGCCGTTCGATCTGGCCCAGGTCGTCAAAGATGTCGGCGTGATCGAACTCCAGGTTGTTCAGCACGGCGGTGCGGGGGCGGTAGTGCACGAATTTGCTGCGCTTGTCGAAGAACGCGGTGTCGTACTCATCCGCCTCGATCACGAACAGCGGCGCCGTGGCGAGCGGTCCTGGCCCGGCCAGGGGCCGTACGGGTGCGCCCAGACGCGCGGATACGCCGAAGTTCATCGGCACACCGCCCACCAGGAAGCCGGGCGCCAGGCCCGCGCATTCCAGAATCCAGGCCAGCATGGACGTGGTGGTCGTCTTGCCGTGCGTGCCGGCGACGGCCAGCACATGGCGGCCCTGCAGCACATGCTCGGCCAGCCATTGCGGCCCGCTGGTATAGGGCGCGCCCGCGTCGAGGATGGCCTCCATCAGCGGAAACTTCGGCGTGCCGTCCGCCAGCCGCGCGCGGCTGACCACGTTGCCCACCACGAACATGTCAGGCTTCAGCGCGAGCTGGTCGGCGCCATAGCCTTCGATCAACTCTATTCCCAAGGCGCGCAACTGGTCGCTCATGGGAGGGTAGACGCCGGCGTCGCAGCCGGTGACACGGTGGCCCGCCTCGCGCGCCAGCGCGGCCAGGCCGCCCATGAACGTGCCGCAGATGCCCAGGATGTGTATATGCATGGCTCCCGATTCTATGGACCTCGGTGGAACCTCCAGGATTTATGAGAAAAATGGGTCTAACGCCCGTTGATCAAGCGCGAACAGCTATCGAATAGGGAGCAAATGGCGGATGCATGGTGCATTGCCCCTGCGGCGGGTGCGCCGTCACGGTTGCGTCAACGGTATTGCGGGGCATTGGGGCGACAATGGGCGTCCTGCGTTCTGGACCGTGCCGCCATGCAAAACGCCCTTGCCATTGAAATCGCCAATGCCGCAGCCCGCCTGGTGGTCGAGGAGGGGCTGGAATGGGGGGCGGCCAAGCGCCGCGCGGTCAAGGAACTGGGGCTGCCCCAGCGCACGCCGCTGCCCGACAACGACCTCGTCGAGGACGCCGTGCGGGAGTACATCGGCCTGTTTTGCGCCGATACCCAACCCACCGAATTGCGGGCACTGCGCGAATTGGCGCTGGTGTGGATGCAACGCATGCAGGACTTCCGCCCCTACCTGGGCGGTGCGGTCTGGCACGGCACGGCCACACGGCTGTCCGACATCTACCTGGCGCTGTTCTGCGACGATCCCAAATCGGCCGAGATTGCCCTCATCGACCACCATGTGAATTACGAGCCGCGCACCGTCATGGGTTTCCGGGGCGAGCCGGTCGATGCCTTGAGTCTGAGCAGCCGATCCGCCGCGTTGCACGAAGAGATCGGCGTGCATCTGCTGATCTATGACCTGGACGACCTGCGTGGCGCGCTGCGCCCCGACGCCCGGGGGCGCGCGCCCCGGGGTGATCTGCAAGCCGTGCGCCGGTTGCTGCAGGAAATGCCTACTTCCACCCTGTCTTCATGAACGAGCCCACTCTTTCCTCTTCGGCGTCTGCCGATTCCGCAAAGGCGCCGAGCGCCCATCCGCCCCGCCGCCGCCGCTGGCTGCTGGTGGGGGCCGGTGCCCTTGCCGCCCTGGGGGGCGCGGGGCTGGCGGCCTGGCGGCTGCGGCCGGGCCCGGTGCAGGAGGGCGTGTCCGACGCCGTCTGGGGCGCGCAGTTTGAAGGCCCGGCGGGCGAAGTGCTGTCCATGGCCGCCTTGCGGGGTCGCCCCCTGCTGTTGAATTTTTGGGCCACCTGGTGCCCCCCGTGCGTGGAAGAACTGCCGCTGCTCAATGCCTTTTATGGGGAACACCGCGCCAAAGGGTGGCAGGTTGTGGGCTTGGCGATTGATCAGCCTTCCAACGTGCGCAAATTTCTAGAGCGCATGCCTCTCGATTTCCCAATCGCCTTGGGGGGGCTGGGCGGCACCGACCTGGCACGCGGGCTGGGCAACGAAAAGGGCGGGCTGCCCTTTACCGTACTGTTTGGCGCAAATGGCAGCATTTTGAAGCGTAAAATGGGCCAACTGACGGCGCAGGATCTCCAAGGCTGGTCCACAACGTTGTGAGCGCCTGTGTTTCCTCAATGGAGATGGTGGCAATTGGGGTCGTTTCGGTGAAATAGTCCGAAATTAGGGTAAATTCGCTCCCCATTCCGTTTCTAGCCGTTGGAGCCCCCATGGATTTGCGAAAACTCAAGACCCTCATCGATCTGGTCTCCGAGTCGAATGTTTCTGAACTCGAGATCACCGAAGCCGAGGGCAAGGTCCGCATCGTGAAGAGCGGCGGGGCCGTGGTGCAGCAGTTCGTCGCCGCTCCCGTCCAAACCCCCATGGCCGCCGCGCCCGTAGCGGCCGCGCCCACCGCGCCCGTCGCTGAGTTGCCTGCCCCCGCGGCGGCGGCCCCTTCTGGCCATATCGTCAAGTCGCCCATGGTGGGTACGTTCTATCGCGCGTCCAGCCCGGGCGCGAAGCCGTTTGTCGAGGTGGGCAGCAAGGTCAAGGAAGGTGACACGGTGTGCATCGTCGAAGCCATGAAGATCCTGAACGAGATCGAGGCCGACAAGTCGGGCACGGTGACCCGCATCCTGGGTGAGAACGGGCAGGCGGTGGAATACGGGCAGCCGCTGTTCGTCATCGAGTAAGCCGCGCATGAGCGCTTCAGCCCCCGCCGCATGCGCTCGTTGCGCATGCATGGCAGCACCAGGCGCTGGCGCGGGTTTTTGTCTGCATGCGGCCTTGAGCCGCGAGGCCAACCATGTTTAAGAAGATTTTGGTCGCCAATCGCGGCGAGATTGCCCTGCGAATCCAGCGTGCCTGCCACGAACTGGGCGTGAAGGCCGTGATGGTCTATTCCGAGGCCGACCGCGACGCCAAATATGTCAAGCTGGCGGAGGAGGCTGTGTGCATCGGCCCCGCGCCCTCGCCGCTGTCCTACCTCAACATGCCTGCCATCATTTCGGCGGCCGAGGTGACGGACGCCGAGGCCATTCACCCGGGGTATGGCTTCCTGTCGGAAAACGCCGACTTCGCCGAACGGGTGGAAAAGAGCGGGTTCCAGTTCATCGGCCCGACGCCCGACTCCATCCGCATGATGGGTGACAAGGTGTCGGCCAAGCAGGCCATGATCCGCGCGGGCGTACCCTGCGTGCCGGGCTCCGATGGCGAGTTGCCGGATGATCCGGTGCAGATCCGCCGCATTGCCAAGAGCATCGGTTACCCGGTCATCATCAAGGCCGCTGGCGGTGGTGGCGGCCGTGGCATGCGGGTGGTGCACACCGAGGCGGCGCTGGTCAACGCGGTGCAGATGACCAAGGCCGAGGCGCAGGCCGCCTTTGGCAACCCGGCCGTGTACATGGAGAAATTCCTCCAGAACCCGCGCCATATAGAGATCCAGATACTGGCCGACAAGTACCGCAATGCCGTGTACTTGGGCGAGCGCGACTGCTCCATGCAGCGTCGCCACCAGAAGGTGATCGAGGAAGCGCCGGCACCGGGTATTCCGCGCAAGCTGATCGAGAAGATTGGCGAACGCTGCGTGGCCGCCTGCAAGAAGATCGGCTACCGCGGTGCGGGTACGTTCGAGTTCCTGTACGAGAACGGCGAGTTCTACTTCATCGAGATGAACACCCGCGTGCAGGTGGAGCACCCGGTGACCGAGTGGATCACGGGCGTGGACATCGTGCGCACGCAAATCATGGTGGCTGCAGGCGAAAAACTGCCGTTCACTCAGCGCCAGGTTCAGATCCATGGCCATGCGATCGAATGCCGGGTGAACGCCGAGGACCCCTACAAGTTCATCCCGTCGCCGGGCCGCATCACGATGTGGCACGCGCCTGGCGGCCCGGGCGTGCGCGTGGACTCGCACGCCTATACGAACTACTACGTGCCGCCGAATTACGACTCCATGATCGGCAAGATCATCGTGCACGGCGATACGCGCGAGCAAGCCCTGGCGCGCATGCGCACGGCACTGTCGGAAACGGTGATCGAAGGCATCAATACCAACGTGGCGCTGCACCGCGAACTCATGGTGGACGCCAAGTTCGTAGCGGGCGGCACCAACATCCACTACCTGGAGGAGTGGCTGTCGCAGCGCCAGCGCTGATCGCCAGCACTTCTGACCTGCCCGCTGGCATCCGGAAACGGATGCCAGCTTTTTTCATGGATCGCGTGCAAGGAGGCTGATCCCATGTTCGAGCTGAACCTGTTGTGTCCCGAGGAACGGGTGGAGACCGTGAGCGACGCGCTCGATGCGCTGGAAGCCTTGAGCGTGTCCGTGGAAGATGCCGACGCGCACACCGATGCCGAGCAGGCGCTTTTTGGAGAACCTGGCATGCCGCCCCCGCGTGAGGGTTGGCAGCGTAGCCGCATCACTGCCCTGTTTCCTACGCAAGAGGCGGCCGAGGAGGCGCGGCAACTGTTGCAGGCCCAGGATTTCTTCGAGGGCTGCATCGTGCAGGGGGTGAGTGTGGTGCAGGAGCAGGACTGGGTCCGGCTCACGCAATCCCAGTTCGCGCCGGTGGACATCACGCCCGATTTCTGGATCGTGCCGACGTGGCACGAGATGCCCGCGGCTGCGCGCCGTAGCATCCGCCTGGATCCAGGGCTGGCCTTTGGCACGGGAACCCACCCAACCACGCGCATGTGCCTGCGCTGGATTGCCAAACATGGCGACGCGGCCGGGCAGGCGCTGGGGCGCGTGCTCGACTATGGCTGCGGCTCCGGCATCCTGGCGATCGGCGCCGCGAAATTTGGCGCCACAGAGATCGACGCGGTGGACATTGACGCGGCAGCCGTGGAATCCACGCGACAAAATGCGCAAGCCAACGGCGTGCAGGTGAACGCGGGTCTGCCCGAGCGGGCGCAAGGGCAATACCAGACCGTGTTGGCGAATATTCTGGCGACGCCGCTGAAGGTGCTGGCGCCCTTGCTGAGCGGCCATGTTGCGCAGGGCGGGCACCTTGTGCTGGCCGGCATCCTGGAGCGGCAGGCGCAGGAGCTGCAGGAGGCCTATGCGCCGTGGCTGCAGTTGCAGGTGTCGGACCGTGAGGATGGCTGGATCCTGATGACCGCGCGTCGCTAACCGCGCGTCGCTGACCGCGCGGGCTGCGCGGGGCCGTAGAAGGGGCCCCTACAATCCACAGCCGATGAGCCAGATCACCCGCTGCCCCCACTGCTCCACCACCTTTCGGGTGGTTGCCGATCAGCTGCGGATATCGGAAGGCTGGGTGCGATGCGGGCACTGCAAGGAAGTGTTCGATGCATCGCAGCACTTGCAGGTGCAGGAGGCGGAGCCGTTGCTTTCCGACCTGCTTCTGGATGCGCTCAAGCCTCCGCCACAGCCCGTCGGTAAAGCTTCGGAAGGCATTCAGGTCTGGGGCAGTGCGCGGCATGTGGAGGCTCCAACGTCGCTTGCGCCGGACCCGGTGATGTCTGCAGCGGCCGCGTGCGCACCGCAGGAAGTGGTTCCCGCGGCGGATGAAGGCCTGCGTACGGAAAGCGAACCTCCACCATGGGTTCCCCCACCGCCCCCGGTCCCCGCCTTTCTGCTGGCGAATCCGGAGGGCGCAGCGCCTGCGAAGACGCCGAAAGCAATGGCTGCGCCCCCGGTGGATGCCGATGCGGCGCCCCTGTCTCCAGCCGCGCGCGATATTCCCGCCCCGCCAGTCCATACGCTCCCGCGGGGTTACGAGTTACCGGCGGCGCCTCTTGAGGAGGATGCGGAATCGGAGGAACCCAGCAGCCAGGAATCCGCGGAAGCATCTGCCGTCCTGGTTTCACCGATACCCACAGAGGAGGGGGGCACGTCCGCTGCGGGGAGGGCGGCGCAGGAAACCATCGAATCACTAGAGATGGCGCCCAGCCCGGCTGGACCGCTGGAGTCCCTGGCGCCATCGGAGGATGCAGGCGCGCCATCGCTGGAGCGGGAAGAAGGGCACGCCGACGACCGCACGGATCCCGTCATTGAACCTGGCTTCGTGAAGGCTGCGCGGCGCAACGCGTTCTGGCGCAGGCCCTCCGTGCGTGTGGGCCTGTCCTTGGTCGGCTTGACGTTGGTGGTGGCCTTGCTTCTCCAAATCACCATCCAGGAACGGGACGACATCGCATCGCGTCATCCCGTGGCCCGCGCCTGGATGGAACGACTGTGCGGGCGCTTGCAGTGCGTGCTGCAACCTCCACGGCACATCACGGCCGTGGTCATCGACAGCTCATCGTTTTTGAAGGCGCGCCACGATCCGTCCGGGTACCAGTTGCAGATGAGCGTGAAGAATACGTCGGCCCAGGCCGTTGCGATGCCGGCGCTGGAACTCACGCTGACGGATGCGCAAGACCAACCCATTGTGCGGCGCGTATTGCTGCGTGACGAACTGGGGGCCCCCCTGGAATTGGCACCAGGTTTCGTGTGGAGCGGTGCACTGCCGTTGCAGGTGATCCAGGGCGCTGCGCAGGTGGCCGGCTACCGGCTGGTGGCCTTCTATCCCTGATTTTTTACTCTTGAGCTTTGACCCTATGGCTGCGCTGATTTGCGGTTCCCTGGCCTTCGACACCATCATGACGTTCGATGGGCGTTTTGCAGAGCAAATATTGCCCGAGCAACTGCATATCCTGAATGTGTCGTTTCTCGTTCCCACATTGCGCCGCGACTTTGGAGGATGCGCTGGCAATATCGCATACAGCCTCAAGCTGTTGGGAGGCAACCCGCTGCCCATGGCCATGCTGGGCGCTGATGGCGGCGAATACTTGGCGCGACTGCAGCAACTCGGCGTCGACACCCGCTTTGTCGGCCGCGTGGAGGATACATACACCGCCCAGGCGATGATCATGACCGATCGGGACAACAACCAGATCACGGCGTTCCACCCCGGTGCCATGATGCAGGCCCACCTGCACCGCATCCCGCCCGGGGCGGGTGCGCACGTGGGCATCATCGCGCCGGACGGCCGTGAGGCCATGCTGCAGCACGCGGCGCAATTCGTCGAGGCCGGCATTCCGTTCGTGTTCGATCCGGGACAGGGGTTGCCCATGTTCGATGGCGCAGACCTGCGTCGATTCATCGAGCAGGCGAGCTGGATCGCCGTCAATGACTACGAAGGCAAGATGTTGTGCGACCGTACGGGCTGGAGCCTGGCAGAGATCTCGCATCGGGTCCGCGGCCTGATCGTCACACTGGGAGCACAGGGATGTGAAATTTGGGAACAGGGTGTCAGGACGCATGTTCCCCCTGTGCAACCGGCGCAGGTGGTGGACCCCACGGGCTGCGGGGATGCCTGGCGTGGCGGTTTGCTCTACGGCCTGGAGAAGGGGTGGACCCTGGCACGTTGCGCTCAGTTGGGCAACCGGCTGGGCGCGCTCAAGATCGCGCAACGCGGCCCGCAGAATTACCAGCTGGACTTTCAACCTGACTGAGCGAGCGCCGGGATTGAAGCAGCGTTTCTGACTGCGGCTTTGCCATAAAAAAACCCGGTGCAAGCACCGGGTCGTAGGCTGGACTGTCCCGTAGCCTTATGGCTTGCCACCCGTAGGGAAGGGCCATGCGGCTTGCGGGTTCAGCGTTGTTTGCGCGACAGGAGCAGGCGCTGCGGCAGGAGCCTTAGCCTTCTTCGCGGGCGCGGCTGCCTTCTTGGCGGGCGCTGCCTTCTTGGCTGCTACGGCCTTTTTGGCAGGAGCGGCTGCCTTCTTGACCGGCGCTGCCTTCTTGGCTGCTACGGCCTTTTTGGCGGGCGCTGCAGCTTTCTTGGCTGGAGCCGTCTTCTTAGCGGGAGCTGCTTTCTTTGCAGCGGGTTTCTTCGCAGTTGCCATCATTTTCTCCTTGGGTCGATTTGCAAAGAGCACCCCACGCCTGCATTGGGCGTGGAGCGATCCATGGCGACGACTGAATATGCGTCACCACGAATGCGGAAACGCCCCAAGGCCGCAGCGCCGAACGGTGCTGTGTGCGCGGAGCGTGGTTGAAAAATCATGGCCTGGTCTACGAAGATGTCAGTCCCAGGACAAGGCGCCGCCCGACTGGTACTCGATGACGCGCGTCTCGAAGAAGTTGCGTTCCTTCTTCAGATCAATCATCTCGCTCATCCAGGGGAACGGATTTTCTTCATTCGGAAAGAGCGCTTCCAGCCCGATCTGTGTGGCGCGGCGGTTCGCGATGTAGCGCAGGTAGCCTTTGAACATGGAGGCGTTCATACCCAGCACGCCACGCGGCATGGTGTCTTCGGCATAACGGTATTCCAGTTCCACTGCCTTGATGAACAGGGCCTTGATCTCGTCCTTGAACTCGGCCGTCCACAGGTGTGGGTTTTCGAGCTTGAGCTGGTTGATCAGGTCGATGCCGAAGTTGCAGTGCATGGACTCGTCGCGCAGGATGTACTGGTACTGCTCGGCAGCGCCGGTCATCTTGTTCTGGCGGCCGAGTGCCAGGATTTGCGTGAAACCCACGTAGAAGAACAGACCTTCCATCAGGCAGGCAAAAACGATCAGCGACTTGAGTAGTGTCTGGTCGCTCTCGGGTGTGCCGGTCGTGAAGCGCGGATCCATGATCGCTTCGATGAAGGGGATCAGGAACTCGTCCTTGTCGCGAATGGACTGGACCTCGTTGTAGGCGTTGAAAATCTCGCCTTCGTCCAAGCCCAGTGACTCCACGATGTACTGGTACGCATGGGTGTGGATGGCTTCCTCGAACGCCTGGCGCAACAGGAACTGCCGGCATTCCGGCGCCGTGATGTGGCGGTAGGTGCCCAGCACGATGTTGTTGGCGGCCAGCGAGTCGGCCGTGACGAAGAAGCCCAGGTTGCGCTTGACGATGCGCCGTTCGTCCTCGGTCAGGCCGTTCGGGTCCTTCCAGAGTGCGATGTCCCGCGTCATGTTCACTTCCTGCGGCATCCAGTGGTTGGCGCAGGTGGCGAGGTATTTCTCCCACGCCCACTTGTACTTGAACGGCACCAACTGGTTGACGTCGGTCTGGCCGTTGATGATGCGTTTGTCGACCGCAGACACGCGGCGGTGTTGGGGTGCTGCAGACGCGGTAGGGGCAGTGCGCGTCGAAGTGCTGGCGACGGACTGCAACACGGGTGCTTGGAAACCGTTTGGCGGAGGCTCCACAGGGCGGTCGTTGGAGTGACTGCCGTCCAAGAGTTTTTGCGATGAGGGCTTGACTTCGTCGTCCCAGGTGAGCATAGGTTTTCCAGTGGTCGGATTATGGAAGCAGTGCTTCAAAATGAAAAGCACCGAAGCGTTGCCAGGCGTGATCTGTTGCTTCACGACACATGCGAACGAGGCGACGATGTGTCACGCTGCGCCCGCATGCGCACGGCATTACTGGCAGGCTTCGCAGCCGGGGTCGTCAATGGCGCAGAACTTCACGTCGGTCGCAGGGATGGCAGCAGCCTGCGCTTGCGCTGCGGCCACGGCAGCGTTCAGTGCCGAGCTTGGTGCCATCGTTCCCTCCCCCGTGTCGCTTGCGCCGGACGCGACGGCATTGAGCTGGCGTGTGTTCACGGTACTCATCTCCACATGCGTCGCGCTCTGCGTGCGCAGGTAGTAAGTGGTCTTCAGGCCGCGTATCCACGCAAGCTTGTATGTCTCGTCGAGCTTCTTGCCTGAGGCGCCGGCCATGTAGATGTTCAGGCTCTGCGCCTGGTCGATCCATTTCTGTCGACGCGCCGCCGCTTCGACGAGCCAGGTGGGAGCGACTTCGAAGGCGGTGGCATACAGTGCCTTGACGGTGAGGGGAACGCGGTCGATCGCGTGCAGCGATCCCTTGAAGTGCTTGAGGTCCATGAGCATCACGTCGTCCCACAGGCCCAGCTGCTTCAGGTCGCGCACCAGGTACTGGTTGATGACCGTGAACTCTCCCGAGAGGTTGGATTTGACGGAGAGATTGCCGAAGGAGGGCTCAATGGAGGCGTCCACGCCAACGATGTTCGAGATGGTGGCTGTGGGCGCAATGGCGATGCAGTTGGAGTTGCGCATGCCGTCTTGCGCGATCTTGGCGCGCAGCATGTCCCAGTCCAGACGGGTCGTACGGTCCACCTCCACGTACCCGCCACGTTCCTGCTCCAGCAACTGCAGTGAATCCAGCGGCAGGATGCCCTGGGACCACAGAGAACCCTGGTAACTGGAGTATTGGCCCCGTTCTTGGGCGAGATCGGTTGAGGCCCAGTAGGCGTAATAGCAGAGAGCCTCCATGGAGGTATCGGCAAACTCCACTGCGGCGTCGCTTGCGTAGGGGATGCGCAGTTCATACAGCGCGTCCTGGAACCCCATCAGGCCCAGGCCGACGGGGCGGTGGCGCAGGTTGGAATCCTTGGCCTTCTGTACGGCGTAGTAGTTGATGTCAATCACGTTGTCCAGCATGCGCATGGCCGTGCTCACGGTTTTGCGCAGCTTGTCGTGGTCGATGCCTCCGTCCTTGAGATGGCGCGCGAGGTTCACCGATCCCAGGTTGCACACGGCCGTCTCGGCATCGCTGGTGTTGAGCGTGATCTCGGTACAGAGATTGGAACTGTGCACTACGCCTACATGCTGCTGGGGAGAGCGGATGTTGCACGGGTCCTTGAAGGTGATCCAGGGATGCCCGGTCTCGAACAGCATGGAAAGCATCTTGCGCCAGAGGTCGACGGCCGGTACGCGTTTGAACAGAGGCAGCTCGCCGCTCTCGGCCTTGGCCTCGTAGGCGATGTAGGCTTTTTCGAAGGCCTGTCCGTACAGGTCGTGCAGATCAGGGACATCCGAGGGGGAAAACAGTGTCCACAGGCCCTTTTCCATGACGCGTTTCATGAACAGGTCGGGAATCCAGTTGGCCGTGTTCATGTCGTGTGTGCGTCGCCGGTCGTCGCCGGTGTTCTTGCGCAGCTCCAGGAATTCTTCGATGTCCAGGTGCCAGCTTTCCAGGTAGGTGCAGACGGCACCCTTGCGCTTGCCGCCCTGGTTCACGGCCACGGCCGTGTCGTTGACCACCTTGAGGAACGGCACCACGCCTTGCGACTCGCCGTTCGTGCCCTTGATGCGTGCACCGAGGGCGCGTACGCGTGTCCAGTCGTTACCCAGGCCGCCCGCGAACTTGGACAGCAGGGCGTTTTCCTTGATGGATTCGTAGATGCCCTCCAGCTCGTCGGGCACCGTGGTCAGGTAGCAGCTGGATAGCTGCGAGCGCAATGTGCCGCTGTTGAACAGCGTGGGCGTGCTGCTCATGAAATCGAAGGAGCTGAGCAGTTCGTAGAACTCGATGGCACGGGCGTTGCGGTCGTCCTCGCGCAGCGCCAGGCCCATGGCCACGCGCATGAAAAAGGTCTGAGGCAGCTCGATGCGCGTTTTGCGCACATGCAGGAAGTAGCGGTCGTACAGCGTCTGTAGGCCAAGATAGTCGAACTGCAGGTCGCGTTCGGCCTTCAGTGCGCTTCCCAGGCGTTGCAGGTCGAATTCCATCAGGCGCGGGTCGAGCAACTCGTTGTCCACGCCCTGGCGGATGAATTGTGGAAAGTTGTCGGCGTAGGCCAGGGCCATGTCGGCGGGATTCACGTCGCGGCCTAACACCTCGCGCACGATGGTGTGCAGCAACAGTCGTGCCGTCGCGTAGGTGTAGCCGGGATCTTTCTCGATCAGGGTGCGCGCCGCGAGGATGGATGCCTTGTACACCTCGTCCATGGGTACGCCGTCGTACAGGTTGCGCATCGTCTCCGCGATGATGGGCGCGGCCTGGACGTCCGATCCCAGGCCCGTGCATGCGGCTTCCACCAGGCTCTGCAGGCGCAGAATGTCAAGCTCCACGCGCTGACCTTGGTCCTGTACATACAGGGCCGGCATCTGGGGTAGCAGTTGTTCCTTCTTCTGTGCGCGTTCTTGCGCGCGGCGCTCGCGGTAGAGCACGTAGGCGCGTGCCACCTCATGATGGCTGCCTCGCATCAAGCCCAGCTCCACCTGGTCCTGCACGTCCTCAATGTGGAACGTTCCTCCCGCGGGGCGCGAGCGCATCAGCGCGCGCACGACTGCCTGGGTCAGCTGATCCACCACTTCGCGCACGCTCGCCGAGGCCGCTCCCTGTGCCCCGTGAACGGCCAGGAATGCTTTCATCATCGCCACGGCGATTTTTTGCGGCTCGAAGGGCACCACGGCGCCGTTGCGGCGGATGATCTGGTAGTGCATCAGTGGATGGGCCCCGGTCGGCGTGGCCGACGGGGTGGCCCGTGCAGGCGATGGGGTGTCAACAGGAGCGGATAGGGGCGCAGCGTGCATGGAGGTCCTCGGAGGTGTTCGGAGAAATGGCCAGGCGGACGGGCAGTCACCTTCGGCCGGCGAGACGGCGGCGTAGACTGTCGCCGCACACTATATCTAGTGTGTCTTGATGGTTCAAGACACTAGGGGTAGTGTATCCCCGTAAGAGGCTGGCGAGATCGTTTCGACGTGATTGAACGCCTGGGCCTTCTACTGCCGTCGCAGCCCCCGTAGGATCAGGCCCGCATCCGACGGCTTGAGCCATGGTGCGGCATGCCGGCCGATCTTGCGCGCAAACGCGCGTGCAACTTCATCCTGAGCAGTGAAGGCGAGGCGAAGGCGCAAAGTGCGGCAATGCGTCCGGGTGGCTGGAGGGATCAGCACCCTGGCGGAAAAAGAACACCCGTGCCGGCGAAGGCTCCACGAAGTACACGCCAGTCAAACCCAGGGCCTGGGTCGTGTTTGCGTTCAGGCGCGATGTGCTCATGCCCTGCGATGTAGCGCACGGGGTAGCGCTGCCGCAGCGCCTTGCAAAGGGTCACAAGGGTGGCGTATTGCGCCTGCTCGAAGCTCCCACCTTCCAGCCCCTCCAGCTCAACGCCGATCGAGTCGTCGTTGCAGGCATCGCGCCCCCGGTAGTGGGAACGGCCCGCGTGCCAGGCGCGTCGGCCCACGTCCACGAACTGCCACAGCACACCTGCGCGCGTGATGAAGAAATGCGTCGACACTTCCAGGCCGCGAATCTGCTGGAAATAGGGATGGGCGTCCCAGTCCAGCCGGTTCATGAAAAGCCGGTGCACATGACCCCCGCCAAACTCTCCGGGGGGAAGGCTGATGGAATGCACCACGATGAGGTCCACGCTGGCCTGCGGGGGGCGTGGCCCGTGGTTGGGCGAGTCCATGCGTCTCGCATTCGCGTACCAGCCGCCGTGCCAGGCGGGCCGCCGGGCCGCAGGCTCAGGGCTGCGCGTCGCCATGGCTGTCGCCGTCTTGCGGTACCTCGATGTGCAGCCGGGCAATCCGGTAACGGATCTGGCGCAGGCTGATGCCCAGGCGGGCTGCGGTGGCCGTGCGGTTGAAACTCGCCTCGCGCAGGGCGCGCACGAGTATTTCCCGTTCCTGCTGGTCGAGCCAGGCTTGCAGATCGTTGGGCAGGGGCATGCCTTCGCTGATGCCGGACCAACGAGGGGGCGCGTGCGGCTCAGCGGGCTGCGCGATGGCTGGTGCGGACGGTACGGGCTGCGGTAGGGGCGGCGGTGCCTCCACGGTGGAGGCTGGCGCGCCTTCAACGTGCAGCTCATGGCCATCGCTGAGGGCTACCGCGCGATGCAGCAGGTTTTCCAGCTCGCGCACATTGCCGGTGAGCGGGTGCTGTGCGATGCACTGCAGCGCTTCCTCTGTCAGGTGGGGAACGGCCACCCCCGATTCTTGCTCGATACGGGCCAGCAAGGCCTCGCACAGCGCGGGCAGGTCCTCTCGCCGCTCGCGCAACGGTGGGATCAGCAGTTCGATGACATTCAGCCGGTAATACAGATCCTGGCGGAAGCGCCCCGCCTGCACGTCAGCGGCCAGGTCTCGGTGCGTGGCGCTGACGATGCGCACGTCCACGGCTTCTTCCTGCGTGGAGCCCAGGGGCCGTACCGTGCGCTCCTGGATCGCACGCAGCAGTTTGGATTGCATGGGCAGCGGCAGGTCGCCAATTTCGTCAAGGAACAGCGTGCCTCCACGGGCGGCCTGGAAGTAGCCCTCCCGGTCGTGCGTAGAGCCGGTGTAGGAACCCTTGCGCGCGCCAAAGAACTCTGCCTCCAGCAGGTTCTCGGGAATTGCGCCGCAGTTGACGGCGATCAGTGGGCCTTCGGAGCGCTGGCTGCTGGCATGCAGCGCGCGGGCCACCAGTTCCTTGCCCGTGCCTGACTCGCCACGCACCAGCACGGGGGCCATGCTGCGCGCCACCTTGGCGATGCGCTGCTTCACATTGCGCATGGCTTCGGAGTCGCCGATCAGGCGATCCAGCACAGGATCTTGCATGTCCGGCCACTGCGTGACATTGCGTGCGCCGGGGCGGGTGGCTTTGGGCGCCGCCAGTACGGCGCCAATACCCTGCACCGCCGAGGCCACCACGGCACGGAATTGCTTCAGGTCCACGGGCTTGGTCAGGTAGTCGAACGCGCCCGCGCGCAGCGCCTCCACCGCGTTCTCGGCCGATCCATAGGCCGTCATGACCACGCAGCGTTCACGCCGCTGCTGGCTGCGCAGGTCGTGCAGCAAGTCCATGCCGAAGCCGTCGGGCAGCCGCATGTCGGTGATCACGACGTCGAACTTCTGCGTCTGCAGCTGTTGGCGCGCGTCGTCCACGCTGGCGGCGGTCTCCACGCGGTAGCCTTCGCGCAGCAGGGTCAGCTCATAGAGGGTGCGCAGATCGGGTTCGTCATCGACGACAAGAATGGAGGCGGTGGATGCATTCATGGTCTGTGGGCCGTGTCAGACCACGATTGTGTCAAACAGTGATGCGCTGTCCGTAGGGCGCGAAAGGCTGCGGAAGGTCACAGTGAAGGCGTTTCCCGCCACCTCGCCGCGCGCCAGGCTGCGTGTGGTGCGCTGGTGACCGATGTCCGCCCCGTGGCGCTGGCACAGCTCGCGGCAGATGTACAAGCCCAGCCCGCTGGAGCGGCTTTCGGATGAGAAGAAAGGCTCGAACAGATGCCGCTCCACCGATTTGTCCAGCGGTGCGCCATCGCTCCACACCTGCACGCCGGCCTTCCCGCCGGGGGTGGCGCGCGTCGCGAGGCACAGCGAATCGGGTTCGGGTCCCTTGTAGCGCAATGCGTTGTCCAGCAGGTTCACTAGCACACGCCGCAGGTGCTCGGCGTCGAACTCCACCTGCGCCGAGCCCGCGTCCAGTACCAGTTGCCCCTGGCGGCGTGCGGGGTCCTGCGCCGTCCAGTCGTTCCACACCTGCTGCACCGTGGCATCCAGTGCCACGGTGGAGGAGCTGGCCTGGTGGATCTGGTGCTGCACGCGCGCAATGTCCAGTACGTCCTCCGTGATGCGCACCAGCCGGTCGGCGTTTTGACGCACCATGTGTGTCAGGCGCTTCTGTGTGGGGTCGTCCAGGTCTTCTTCCAGCAGTTCGTTGGCCTGCACGATCGCTGCCAGCGGGTTGCGGATCTCATGTGCCACGGCGGCCGACATGCGCCCCATGGCGGCCAGCTTCTCGGTGCGCAGGCGCGCTTCCATTTCGCGCAGGTCGTGCAGGAACATCACGCACAGCGGCTCCCCCGGAGAGTCGTCCGGGGCGTCCTGCGTGTGGGTGAGCCATGCGCGCACGCGCAGGGCCATGGGGATCTGACCATCGTGCAGGACGTTGACATCGGCATGCTGGGGACGCTCCATCTGGAAAGTGGCGCACGCCAGATCCATGAGGGGTTTGAAGGCCGCCGTGTGCGTGAGCGTCAGGGAGGAATCTCCGGAGATCTTGTGGCCGAGCATCAGCAATGCCGCGGGGTTGGCCAGGCGGACCTGGCCATGCAGGTCCAGCACCAGCACGCCATCGGCCACGTGCTGCATCACCAGGGCACTGACCGCGCGGTGGGTGCGCGCATCCATCTGGCTGCGCCGGGCCATCTGCTGCTCGCTGGTGAGCTTGGCGGCCAGCAGGTGCACCAGATAGGCGACGATGAAGTAGCCGGTGCCTGTCAACGCCGCCTGCAGGTAGCGCTGCGTGCCGTCTCCGGCGCCGCCGTATGTGCCCAGCCACCAGGCCCAGGCCAGCAGCAGCAGCGTGGCGCCGGCCGTGGTTGCCAGAGCCAGTGTCAAGGATCCCAGCACGCCTGCCATCAGGACCGGAAGTCCGAACAACGGCGTGAAATTCAAGCCGCCCGACTGCTGCAGCGCCTGCAGCACGCTGACCAGCAACAGATCCAGCCCGATGGACGGCAACCACTGGATGCCGGGCCGCGGATCAGGGACGGCGCCGTGCCCCCACACCCGCAGCGCCACCGTGGCCACCAGGTAGCCCAGGCAGATGCTGAACAGCAGCGGTTCGCCGGCCTGGTTGAGTGCAATGCCCAGCAACTGCAGCAGCAGCAGCGCCAGCGCCACCATCACGCGCGCTGTGAGGAAGGCATTCCACAGGCGATGAAAGGGCAGGGGAGAGGCGGCGGCTGCCAGCTTGGAGGGCATCGGCTCAGGCGGGCCCACGGTCCCGGTGGGCGGTGCTGCAGTACATATGCGCCCCCTCGGGCACGGCATCGCCACGTGGCAGGTGCACGCTGCAGTGGGCGCAGCGCACCATGTCCTGTGGCGGTGCGATGGACGGGCGCTGGGTGTTGCCTTGCCGCGGCGCAGACGCACGGCGCTGCGCGCGCCACACCGCGTAGACCACGGCCAGCACAGCGAACAGGACCAGGTATTTCATGCCGCCCGCCCCAGCACCACTTCCATCACGAAGCGCGAGCCCACGTAGGCCAGCAGCAGCAGTGCCGTGCCTGCATACAGCACGCGCACGGCGCTGCGGCCGCGCCAGCCAAAGCGCGAGCGGCCCAGCAGCAGCACTGCGAAGGTGATCCAGGCCAGCAGCGAGAACACGGCCTTGTGGTCCCACAGCCAGGCGCGGCCGTAGAGCTGCTCGCTGAACAGCCAGCCCGCCACCAGCGTGGCCGAGAGCAGCACAAAGCCCGCCGTCACGAAGCGGAACGTGAGCCGCTCCAGCGTCAGCAGCGGCATGCCGCTGTGCGAATCGGCTGCCAGGCGCATCTGGCGCTCGGCACGGCTCATGAGCCAGGCGTGCACCACCGCTGCGGCAAACAGGCCATAGCAGGCAATGCCCAGCGTGAGGTGCAGCGGCAGCCAGGGCGAGGCGGATACGTGCAGTGGCCGGCCCGGAAACAGCGCCGCCACCAACACGGCCGCGCCGCCCAGTGCGCACAGCACCCAGCGCGCGCGCATCTGCGGAAACAGCTGCCGCTCAACGGCGTAGGTGGTCAGTACCAGCCAGGCCGTCATCGACAAGGCAGCGGCAAAGCCGAAATGCGGCGTGCTGCCCAGCAGGCCCCAGACCAGCGCAGCGCCATGCAGCATCCAGGCAGGGGCCATGATGGCCAGTTGGCCGCGGCCTGTGGAGGTGCGCGGCGCCAGGGCCGCCGCCAGCGCGTAGGCGGCGGCGGTGGCCAGGGCGAGCAGCCAGCCGAGCGGGGAAGCACTGGGTAAAATCATGGGTTCGCAGTTTAGCCTTTCGCCCCTGGTCGTCGGGGCTGTGCCATCGGCCGGCATTACGCCCGGGCCGGTGCATCTGGAGCATTTGGCCATGGCCTCCGCACTCACCGAAAAACTCACCCGTCTCGTCAAGGAGATGCGCGGCCAGGCCCGCATCACCGAAGCCAACGTGCAGGACATGCTGCGCGAGGTGCGCATGGCCCTGCTGGAGGCCGACGTGGCGCTGCCCGTGGTGCGCGACTTCATCGCCCGCGTGAAGGAAAAAGCCCTGGGCCAGGAGGTGCTGGGTAGCCTGAAGCCCGGCCAGGCGCTGGTGGGCATCGTGAACAAGGAGCTGGCCGCGACCATGGGCGAGGGCGTGGCGGACATCAACCTCAACGCGCAGCCGCCGGCGGTGATCCTGATGGCCGGCCTGCAGGGCGCGGGCAAGACCACCACCACGGCCAAGCTGGCCAAGCACCTGATCGAAAAGCGCAAGAAGAAGGTGCTGACCGTCTCGGGCGACGTGTACCGCCCCGCCGCCATCGAGCAGCTCAAGACCGTGACCAAGCAGGCCGGCGCCGAGTGGTTCCCCAGCACGCCCGACCAGAAGCCGCGCGACATCGCCCTTGGAGCGCTGGACTACGCCAAGAAGCACTTCTTCGACGTGCTGCTGGTGGACACGGCCGGTCGCCTGGCCATCGACGAGGTGCTGATGCAGGAAATCAAGGACCTGCACGCAACGCTGAATCCGGTCGAGACGCTGTTCGTTGTGGACGCCATGCAAGGCCAGGACGCGGTGAACACGGCCAAGGCCTTCAAGGAGGCGCTGCCGCTCACCGGCATCGTGCTGACCAAGCTGGACGGCGATTCGCGCGGCGGCGCGGCGCTGTCGGTGCGCCAGGTGACGGGCGCGCCGATCAAGTTCGCCGGGGTGTCCGAAAAAATCGACGGCCTGGAGGTGTTCGACGCCGAGCGCCACGCGGGCCGCATCCTGGGCATGGGCGACATCGTCGCGCTGGTCGAGCAGGTCACGGCCGGCGTGGACATGGAGGCGGCGCAAAAGCTCGCCGCCAAGGTCAAGAGCGGCGACGGGTTCGATCTGAACGACTTCCTGGCCCAGTTGCAGCAGATGAAGCAGATGGGCGGCCTGTCCAGCCTCATGGACAAGCTGCCCGCGCAGCTCACGGCCAAGGCCGGTCAGGTGGACATGGACAAGGCCGAGCGCGACATCCGCCGCAAGGAGGGCATCATCTGCAGCATGACGGCGCTGGAGCGCCGCAAGCCCGAGCTCATCAAGGCCACACGCAAGAAGCGCATCGCCCAGGGCGCCGGCGTGCAGGTGCAGGAGGTCAACCGCCTGCTCAACGAGTTCGAGCAGATGCAGGGCATGATGAAGAAGATGAAGGGCGGCGGCCTCATGAAGCTCATGAAGAAGATGGGCGGCATGAAGGGCGGCCTGCCGGGCATGGGAGGCATGCCGCGGTTCTGAACAGGGGAGCGGTGACCGCTCCTATAAATAGAGCTGCTCGCGCTGGTATTTCAAGGGTTTCAGGCGGAAAAACATTGGAAATCCAGAGGTAGCAAGCGCTGGTAGCTATGGTTTTTGAGGGTCATCCGACCGCGGTCGTGACCTCGCCCATCACCACCTCGCCGCGCAGCGTGTAGGTACGCGCCTCGGTGATCTTCACGTCGATCATCTGGCCGATCAGCCGCTCGTGGCCGGGGAAGTTGACCACGCGGTTGCATTCGGTGCGGCCCATCAGCTCGCTGCCGTCGCGCTTGGATACGCCCTCCACCAGCAGACGCTGCACCGTGCCCACGCGCTCCTGGCTGATCTCCAGGATGTTGCGGTTGATCACGGCCTGCAGCTCCTGCAGGCGGCGCAGTTTCACCTCATGCGGCGTGTCGTCGTGCAGGTTGGCGGCGGGCGTGCCGGGGCGCGGGCTGAAGATGAAGCTGAAGGAGTTGTCGAAGCGCACATCGTCGATCAGCTTCATCATCTTCTGGAAGTCTTCCTCGGTCTCTCCCGGGAAGCCCACGATGAAGTCGCTGCTCATCGCCATGTCGGGGCGGATGGCGCGCAGCTTGCGTATGGTGCTCTTGTATTCCATGGCCGTGTAGCCACGCTTCATGGCCATCAGAATGCGGTCGCTGCCGTGCTGCACGGGCAGGTGCAGGTGGCTCACCAGCTTCGGGATCTTGGCGTAGGCCTCGATCAGGCGCGGCGTGAACTCGTTGGGATGGCTGGTGGTGAAGCGGATGCGCTCGATACCGGGGATCTCGGCCACGTACTCCAGCAGCAGCGCAAAGTCGGCTTTCTCCGCCGTGTCGCCCATGGCGCCCAGATAGGCGTTCACGTTCTGGCCCAGCAGCGTGACTTCGCGCACGCCCTGGTCGGCCAGGCCGGCGACCTCCACCAACACGTCCTCGAACGGGCGGCTGACCTCTTCGCCGCGCGTGTAGGGCACCACGCAGTAGCTGCAGTACTTGGAGCAGCCTTCCATGATCGACACGAACGCGCTGGCGCCCTCCACGCGCGCGGGCGGCAGGTGGTCGAACTTCTCGATCTCAGGGAAGGAAATATCCACCTGCGGCCTGGCCTTGGCGGCGCGGGCGTTGAGCAGCTCGGGCAGGCGGTGCAGCGTCTGCGGGCCGAAGACCACATCCACGAACGGGGCGCGCTTGATGATCTCCTCGCCCTCCTGGCTGGCCACGCAGCCGCCCACGCCGATGAGCACGCCCTTGTCCTTGAGGTGCTTGACGCGGCCGAGGTCGCTGAACACCTTCTCCTGCGCTTTCTCGCGCACCGAGCAGGTGTTGAACAGGATCAGGTCGGCTTGCTCCGGGTCGTCGGTGGGCTCATAGCCCTGGGCGGCGCCCAGCACATCGGCCATCTTGTCCGAGTCGTACTCGTTCATTTGGCAGCCGAAGGTCTTGATGAAAACTTTCTTGGACATGGCTTGTGTCTCTTCAATCTCGCGAAAGACCAGCCGCCGCGGCGCAGGCGGCAGCGGGGCGGTTGCGGGCTGGCCAGCGGGGCCGGCGAAACGCGAACGCGCGCCGGGCTTCAGCGCGGTGGATCAGCGCGGGCGTGTCAGCGCGGGCGTGTCAGCGCAGAGCGGCGGGCTTGGTGTCCCACTCGAAACGCACGTTGGTTTCGGTATCGCTGCCCTTGCGGGGCAAGGCGGCCTCGGCGGGCGTGAGGATCCAGGCGGTGAGCAGCATGCCCGTGCTGGCCTCGGTCACGTAGTTCACCTTCAGGGGCTTGCCCTGCACGGTGTGGGTCATGACCAGCGCGTTCTGCGGGCTGAACAGGCGCATGCCCGGCGCCACCTGGATGGCATTGCCGTTGAGCAGGGCCGTCGTGCGGTCTTGGAAGTTCAGCGTGCCGCGCAGCGCATTGGCGGGGAAGGTGCGCGCAAGGCCGGTGGCCGCCACCGTCTGGGCCGTGGCGGCCGTGGACGCGGCGCCGCCCAGCAGTGCCAGGCATGCGAGGGTCGCCAGCCAGGCGCCGCGGGTGCGGGTGGACGCGAAGGTGCGGGTGTTGCAGCGATTCATGGTGTACATCCAGGGGCTGAAACGAAAATTCTAGTGGCAGGCGCCGGCCCGCCACGCGGCTANCTGGGGCGCTGCGGGTTGTATCTGGTGGTGGTACCGGGACTTGAACCTGGGACATCAGCATTATGAATGCTGCGCTCTAACCAACTGAGCTATACCACCGAAGCCGCGAATTATAGAACAAAAATTTATTGGTGCGTGAAGACTGCGGCGCGCTTGTTCACGAAGGCGTCCATGCCTTCCTTCTGGTCCTGGGTGGCGAACAGTGCATGGAACAGGCGGCGCTCGAACATCACGCCATCGCTCAAAGTCCCTTCGAACGCGCGGTTCACCGATTCCTTGGCGGCCATCACGGCGATCTGCGAGAAACCGCTGATGACGAGGGCCGCGCCCAGGGCTTCTTCCATCAGCTTGTCCAGCGGCACCACGCGGCTGACGAGGCCGGAGCGCTCGGCTTCCGTGGCGTCCATCATGCGGCCGGTGAGGGCCATGTCCATGGCCTTGGCCTTGCCCACGGCGCGCGGCAGGCGCTGCGTGCCGCCCGCGCCGGGGATCACGCCCAGCTTGATTTCGGGCTGTCCGAACTTGGCATTGTCCGCCGCGATGATGAAGTCGCACATCATCGCCAGCTCGCAGCCGCCGCCCAGCGCGTAGCCGCTCACGGCCGCGATGACGGGCTTGCGGATGCTGCGGATCTGCTCCCAGTTGCGCGTGATGTAGTCGCCCTTGTACGCATCGGCAAAGCTGTACTTGGCCATGGCGCCGATGTCGGCGCCCGCGGCGAAGGCCTTCTCGCTGCCCGTCAGGATGATGCAGCCGATCTTCTCGTCGGCGTCGAACGCCTTGAGGGCCTCGCCCAGCTCGGTCATGAGCTGGTCGTTGAGCGCGTTGAGCTGCTTGGGACGGGCGAGCGTGATGATGCCGACCTTGTCCGCTTCGGTGCGGACTTCGATGCATTCGTAGGCCAAGGTGATCTCCTGTTTGTAGTGGGTGGGATGCCGGGAATATACCCAAGCCTTCATGCCTGAGGACCCGGCTGGGCCGGCCCCAGCCAGCGCTGGGCCGCGGCGGCGTCCTGCACGTCCAGGCGCACCGTGTCAGAGGCCGCGCCGGCGCCTGGCAGCGTGAGCGCCAGGCGCATCAGACGCTGGTCGCGCGCCACCAGGGCCGTGATCTGGGTGGCGCTGGCGGCGTACAGCGGCACATCGTCCAACTTGTGCAGGCGCCAGGCCTGGCCCGGCGTTTCCAGCGCCAGCCATTCGTCGCCGGCCATGAAGCCGGCCGCCTCTGCCGCACCGCCGCGCAGCACCGTCTTGATGTGCACGCCGTGGTTCTCGTTCACGCGCAGGCCCAGGCGCTGGGCGATCTGCGCGGGCTCCGCCTGCAGCCGGATGCCATGGGCAGCCAGCAGCTCGGCCAGCGGCAGCTCCGCCGTGCCGTGCGCCCACTGCCCGATCTCGCCGGACCAGTCGCGCCCCGACAACTCCTGCAAAACGGCCAGCAGGTCGGCCTCGGCCATGGGGCCGCCGCCGGTGCGCTGCCACAACGCGCGCATCACGTCGTCCAGCGTGGTGCGGCCTTCGCGGCGCAGCGCGAGGTCCAGGCACAGGCCCACCAGCGCGCCCTTGGTGTAGTAGCTCACGGTGCTGTTGGGCGTGTTCTCATCCTGGCGGTAGTACTTGACCCAGGCGTCGAAGCTGGCCTGCGCCACCGACTGCACCTGGCGGCCCGGCGTCTGCAGCATCTGGTTGATGTTCTTGGTCAACAGACGCAGGTAGGTGGCGTGGTCCACCAGGCCCGCGCGGCGCAGCAGCAGGTCGTCGTAATAGCTGGTGAAGCCTTCGAAAAACCACAGCAGCTCGGTGTAGTTCTCGCACGCGTAGTCGTAGCGCGCGAACTCGGCGGGGCGCAGGCGCTTGACGTTCCAGGTGTGGAAGTATTCGTGGCTGATGAGGCCGAGCAGGGTGGTGTAGCCCTCGGGCGTGGCGGCGTCCCCCACGCGCGGCAGGTCGCGCCGGCCGCAGATGAGGGCGGTGGAGTTGCCGTGTTCCAGCCCGCCGTAGCCGTCGTGCACCGCGTTGAGCAGGAACACGTAGCGCGTGAATGGCGGCTGCTGCGCGCCATGCCAAAAGCGGATGGCCTCCTCGCAGATGCGCTGCACGTCGCGCAGCAGGCGTTCGCCATCCAACGACGGCGCGGCGCCCGCCACCACCAATTGGTGCGTCACGCCGCAGGCGGTGAACTGGGCGCTCCAGAACGGGCCCATCTCCACGGGGCAGTCGACCAGTTCGTCATAGTTGCGTGCGCGGTACAGCCCGAAGCCGGACGGGGCGACCTCCACCGGCTCCAGCCCCGTGGCCAGCGACCAGCCGGCCAGCGCGGGCGGGCACGCGACCTCCAGCGTGTGCGGCGCGTCCTCTTGCCCGTGCACGCGCAGGCACAGGCTGGTGCCGTTGAAGAAGCCCCGCGTGGCGTCCAGCCAGGCGGTGCGCACCGAGGTGTCGTAGGCGGCCACCTCGTAATTCAGCACCAGCGGCGTGCCCGCCGTGCACTGCGCGCGCCAGCGGTGCTTGTCCAGCTGCTGCAGGGGCACGGGGGCGCCGCCCTGCTGCGCCTGCAGCGACTGCAGGTTCTTGGAGAACTCGCGCACCAGGTAGCTGCCCGGAATCCACACCGGCAGCGACAGCTCCTGCTGCGCCGCCGGCACCGCCACGGTGAGCGTGACGCGGTACAGGTGGGCGTGGGTCTGCGTGGGGTCGATGCGGTAGTGGACGGCGGCGGTGCTGGCGGCAAGAGACATGGCGGAATGCAGCGAGAGGGGTGACGTCAAAAAAAATAGCTGCTTGCGCTTACTAGACAAGGGTTTCAATATGAAATGTATTGAAAGTCCTCAGTGAGCAAGCGCTAGCAGCTCTCATATTTGCAGCGCATGCCGATGAAGGATGCGCGGTGGGCGGCAGTGGCGCCTTACTTCCCGGCAGCGGCCAGGCGCTTTTCCACGTCCTGCGCGCCGATGGCGCCGGGCACGCGCGAGCCGTCGGCAAAGATCAGCGTGGGCGTGCCCGTGATCTTGTGCTTGCGTCCGAACGCCAGGTTGCGCTGCAGCGCTGCCGTGTCGCAGCTGGCCGCTGCGGGCGTCTTGTCGCGCAGCATGTGGTCGTCCCACGCGGCCGCGCGGTCCTTGGCGCACCAGATGTTGCGCGACTTCTCGGCCGAGTCGGGGCTGAGGATGGGGTAGAGGAACAGGTACACCGTCACGTTGTCCACGTTCTGCATGTCCTTCTCGAAGCGCTTGCAGTAGCCGCAGTTCGGGTCCTCGAACACCGCCAGCTTGCGCTCGCCGTTGCCACGCACCAGGGTGAAGGCGTCCTGCAGCGGCAGGGCCTTGAAGTCCACCGCCGTCAGCTTGTTAATGCGGTCCTCTGTCAGGTTGCGCCGCGCCTTGGTGTCGATCAGCTCGCCCTGGATCAGGTAGTTGCCCTGGGCGTCGGTGTAGAACAGGTCGGTGCCGATGCGCACCTCGTACAGCCCCTTCATGGGCGTGGAGCGCACTTCGTCGATCTGCTGCAGCTGCGGGATGCGCTCGGCCAGCGCCTTGCGGATCGCTGCGTCCTGTGCCGATGCGTTCAGGCCCAGGAACAGGGCAGTGGCGGCCAGCAAGGTGGGGAGGAGTTTCATTACGTTGGTTTCCGTTCTACTCAGAAAAAGGGGCTCGTCGTATCAGTCAGCGCCCATGGCCTGGCGCGCCACCCAGGCCTTGAGCGGGCCGCTGCGCTCGAAGCCCTTCATGCCCCAGTTGCGCAGCGCGGCCAGCGCGCCCTCGCGCCGGGTGAAGAGTTGCTGCAGGCCGTCCATGGCCATGCCCATCGGCAGCAGCGCGGCCTTGCGTTCGCGCTCGTAGCTGCGCAGCAGGCGCAGATCGCCCACGCTGCGCCAGGCCGCGCGCTCGTGCAGCACACGCGCCAGCGTGCGCGCGTCGCCCAGGCCCAGGTTCAGGCCCTGGCCGGCCAGGGGGTGCACGTTGTGTGCGGCGTCGCCGGCCAGTGCCCAGCTGCGGCGCGCACCCAGGGCGGACTGGCCGGGCGGGGCGCCGCACCAGTGGCGCGCCAGGGCCTGCTGCAGCGGCCAGCTGGCGCGCGGGCCCGCGAGCTGCAAAGCGCCCAGCGCATCGCGGCTGGCTTCGCGCAGGCGCTGTGTGAAGCTGCCTTCGTCGGCCTGCAGCCAGTGCGGAGCCTGCTCCTGCGGCACCGACCACACCACGGCCACGGTGCGCCCCTGGGCGCCGTCCAGCGGCAGGAAGGCGAGGATGCCGCCGTCGGGCAGGAACCACTGGCGCGCCACCTGGCCGTGGGGCCGCTCGCACACCAGCCGCGTGGCGATCGCGTGCTGGGCGTAGGGGGTGATGTCGAATTCGGCACCGAACTCGGCGCGCGTGCGGCTGGCGCGGCCTTCGCACACCACGGTGAGCGCGGCGTCCACGGGCGCGGCGACCGGCTCCACCAGCGGCTGAAAGCGCACGGCATCTGCCAGGCGCGCCTCCAGCGCGGGCACGTCCACGATCCAGGCCAGCGCGTCGTGGCCCTGCTGGGCCGCATCAAAGCGCACCTGGCCGTCCTGGTCGGCGTGCACCTGCATCTGCAGCACGGCCGTCGCATGCTGCGCGTCGGGCCAGCCGCGCACGGATTCCAGCAGCGCGCGCGAGGCGGCATTGAGCGCGTAGGCGCGCACGTCGCCGTCGGAGGGGGAGCCCTCCGGCGGGCCCACCAGCGCCACGCGCAGGCGGTCGCGCGCCAGCAAGAGTGCCAAGGTGCGGCCCACCACGCCCGCGCCGCGGATACATACGTCAAATGTCTGCGCCATCCCGGGATTGTAGGAGCCGCGCTACGCCCCTGCGCCGGGTGGGGCGGCGGCACAATCGCGGGCCAATCCCCTCATCCATCGCCAGCGACAGGAGCAGCAGCGTGAGCTTTCGTGCAGACCATGACTTGACCGGTACCGTGGCCCGGCTGTTCATCCATCCCGTGAAGTCCTGCGCGGGCATCGAGGTGCAGCAGGCTCTGCTGACCGATACCGGGCTGGACCTGGACCGCGCCTGGATGGTGGTCGACGCGCAGGGCGTGTTTCTGTCGCAGCGCACACTGCCGCGCATGGCGCTGATTCGCCCGCAGTTGCGCAGCGACGACCTGGTGCTGCGCGCGCCCGGCATGCTGGCGCTGCATGTGGCGCTGGACCGGGTCGAGCAGCCGGCCACCGTGCAGGTGTGGGACGACACCGTGCCCGCCTGGGACATGGGCGACCTGGCCGCGCAGTGGTTTTCGGACTTTTTGGGGCTGCGCTGCCGGCTGGTGCGGTTTGACCCGGAGCACCGCCGGCTGTCCAGCCTGCGGTGGACCGGCGGCATCGAGGCGCCCACCCAGTTCGCGGACGGCTTTCCGCTGCTGGTGGCGAGCCAGGGGTCGCTGGACGGCCTCAACGAGCGGCTGCTGGCCGCGGGCGAGGGGGCGGTGGGCATGGAGCGCTTTCGGCCCAACCTGGTGATTGCCGGGGTCGAGGCGCACGACGAAGACCGCATCGACGAGCTGTTCATCGGCACGGGCGAAGGCGAGGTGCGGCTGCAGCTCGTCAAGCCGTGCACGCGCTGCCCCATCCCCAACATCGACCCCGCCACGGCCGAGAGCACCCCGGCCGTCAGCACGGCCCTGCGCCGTTACCGCCAGGACCCGCGCATGGACGGCGCGATCACCTTCGCCATGAATGCCATCGTGCGCGAGGGCACGGGCACGGTGCTACGCGTGGGCCAGCCCGTGGCGGCCAACCTGCGGTTCGACTGAGGGGGGCCCTGCGGGGGCGCCTGGCGAGGGGAGCGCCTGCGGGGCATTGGCGCGCGCGCCTCGCTTCATACCCCTCCCGTAAAATGGCGGGTTTGTCTCCCGAACCTACGAAAGCCCTGCCATGAGCCTGAAATGCGGCATCGTGGGCCTGCCCAACGTCGGCAAGTCCACCCTCTTCAACGCCCTCACCAAGGCCGGCATTGCCGCCGAGAACTACCCTTTTTGCACCATCGAGCCCAACACCGGCGTGGTGGAGGTGCCCGATCCGCGCCTGCAGCAGCTGGCAGAGATCATCAATCCCGAGCGCATCGTGCCCGCCATCGTCGAGTTCGTGGACATCGCGGGCCTGGTGGCTGGTGCCTCCAAGGGCGAAGGCCTGGGTAACCAGTTCCTGGCGCACATCCGCGAGACCGATGCCATCGTCAACGTGGTGCGTTGCTTCGAGGACCCGAACGTGATCCACGTGGCCGGCCGCGTGGACCCCATCGCCGACATCGAGGTCATCCAGACCGAGCTGTGCCTGGCCGACCTGGCCACCGTCGAGAAGGCCCTGCAGCGCTACAGCAAGGCGGCCAAGAGCGGCAACGACAAGGAAGCCGCCAAGCTGGTGCAACTGCTCACGCCCATCCAGGCTGCGCTGGATGAGGGCAAGCCGGCGCGCACCGTGCCCGTGTCCAAGGAAGACGCGCCGCTGCTCAAGCAGTTCTGCCTGATCACCGCCAAGCCGGCGATGTTCGTGGGCAACGTGGCCGAGGACGGCTTCGAGAACAACCCCCTGCTGGACAAGCTCAAGGCCTATGCCGAGGCCCAGGGCGCGCCCGTGGTCGCCATCTGCGCCAAGATCGAAGCCGAGATGGCCGAGATGGGCGACGAGGACCGCGACATGTTCCTGCAGGAAATGGGGCTGGAGGAGCCGGGCCTGAACCGCCTGATCCGCGCGGGCTTCAAGCTGCTGGGCCTGCAAACCTACTTCACCGCCGGCGTGAAGGAAGTGCGCGCCTGGACCATCCACGTGGGCGATACCGCGCCGCAGGCGGCCGGCGTGATCCACGGCGACTTCGAGCGCGGCTTCATCCGCGCGCAGACCATCGCGTTCGAGGATTTCATCCAGTACAAGGGCGAGCAGGGCGCCAAGGACGCGGGCAAGATGCGCGCCGAAGGCAAGGAATACGTCGTCAAGGACGGCGACGTGATGAACTTCCTCTTCAACGTCTGACGATTTTTGCTGGATCTCGGTGGCGCTCAGTAGCGCTTGGTGGACAGGTTGGCCCATTTTAAATCAATGGGTTGCGTAAACAATACGGTCTGCTGAGCGTTCCTATTGTTCATCGAGGTCTGAAAAGTTCGGGGGTAGCGTTGGGGGTACTCGTGTTCAACCGTGGGGGTACTTTTCCCCGCAGTGGAGTCCAACGATGCCCGAGAATCTACTCACTGACGCCAAGGTCAGGTCGGCCAAATCGACTGATCGAGACTGGAAACTTTCAGACGGCGGGGGCCTGTTCCTGCTGGTCAAGCCCACCGGCGGCAAGCTCTGGCGGTGGAAGTACCGTCTGCAAGGCAAGGAGAACCTCTTTGCCATTGGCGGTTTTCCTCAAGTAAGTCTTGCAGAGGCGCGTGCGGCTCGCGAGAAGGCGCGTGCCTTGGTCAAGCAAGGCATCCACCCTGCGCATGAGCGGCAGCAGGTCAAGCAGCGTAACCTGGAAGTCTTGGAGGAACGCAAGCGTGCTCGTGAAAGCACGTTTGCCAAGGTGGCGCAGGCTTACCTGGCGGAGATCAAGCCTGTCTTTGCGCTCAGTTCCTACCGCACCAAAGAGTCCCGCATCAGGAAGTACCTGTCACCCAAGTTCGATGGGATGCCGATGAGCGACATTGGCGTGAAGCAGATTCGCCCGTTGCTGGAGGAATGCAAGGCCCACGGCGCGTGGGCAGCCATCCATGTCAAAGGCGATCTTTCGGCCATCTTCGAGTTCGCGGTGGTGCGGGGGCTGGTCGAGGCAAATCCAATTCCCAGCCTTCGCGGGCTGCTGCGCGTGCCGTTCAGCGAGAGCAAGGCGGCGATGACGCGAGAGCAAATCCAGAGGTTCTATCAAGAGTTGCGCGGCTACCGGGGCTATCCGGAAACCTCTTTGTGCCTGCGGCTGATCGCGCTGACCGCCTGCCGTCCAGGGGAAGCGGCGGATGCCGAGTGGGAGGAGTTCGACTTTGAGGATGCGTTGTGGCGTCGGCCAGCGGCGAAGATGAAGGCGCGGCGTGACCATGTCAGTCCGTTGTCCACGCAGACCATAGCGGTGCTGAAAGACTTGCAGCACATCACGGGTGGCGGGCGCTATCTGTTTCCGCACCGAAGCGGAAAGGGCTTCACTACGCCCAACCGGCTCACCTACGCGATGCGCGACATGAACCTGGGCCGGGGCACGACGCCGCATTGCTGGCGGACGACCTTTTCAACCTGGGCCAATGAGAACGGATACCGGCCTGATGCGATTGAGCGGCAGCTTGCCCACGTGGAAAGCAACAAGGTGCGGGCGACGTACAACAAGGCGCTGCTGCTGGATCAGAGAAGGACGCTGTTGCAGGACTGGGCGGACTATCTGAGTGCGGCGGAGGGCAGTGGCACGGTATAGGGGCAATTTCGCCGGGTGTTGCAGAACGAATGGACAGGTGCGGCCTTTTCCTTTTCTGGGTAGGGCCGTTGCCCCTTGGGTGCCGTTCCCTTGCCATTTGCCTTTGCCCAAGGATGGTCGCTGGGAAATGGGGTAAACAATGGATTAAATGAGGTAATTATTTATTGATTACCCTTTTTAGATTCATGTCGTTCATTTCCTTTTGGTCGGCCATACCAGCCTCCCACGATAGATCCAATGTTCAGGAAATGGGGTAGTCAAACACCAGAAAAGAGGCATTTTTAGAGACAATACCCCATTTAAGAGCTATGATTACCCCATTTACACAGTCTGGGCTTACATTTCCATGCACTCGCTCACACCCGAGTACCTTGCCGCGCTTCGCTTCGATGGCACTCAGGCCGCCACGTTGCGCACACTGGGCGAGTACCAGGGTAAGCAGCAACTCTACGCTGCGCAGTCGCCCGAAGCCCTTAAGGGGCTACGCCAGATCGCGGTGGTGGAGTCCACCGAGTCGTCCAACCGGCTGGAAGGTGTTGTCGTAGCGCCTTCGCGGCTGAAGTCTCTGGTCATCCGCAACGCAACACCAAAGAGCCGCTCCGAACAGGAGATCGCCGGCTACCGTGACGCCCTGGCGCTGATCCACGAATCGTCCGCGCACATGCCCTTCAGCGAGGGCGTAGTGCTGCAACTCCACACCCTGCTGTACCGCTATATGCCGCAGGCGGGCGGGCGCTGGAAGGCTACCAATAACGACATCATCGAACGTCACCCGGACGGCACGTCACGTCTACGCTTCCAGCCGGTCGCTGCGCACCTCACACCCATGGCTATGACCGATCTGGCTGGGCGCTACGCCACCGCGCTGGATCAGCACCTGGCCGACCCCCTCGTACTGGTGCCGCTGGCGATGCTCGACTTCCTGTGCATCCACCCCTTCCCGTACGGCAACGGTCGCATGTCCCGTTTGCTGACCCTGCTGCTGCTCTACCACTTCGACTATGCCGTGGGTCGCTACATCAGTTTGGAACGCATCTTCGAGGAAACCAAGGAAGGTTATTACGAGACGCTGGAAGCCAGTTCGCAGGGCTGGCACCAGGGGCAGCACGACGTAAAGCCCTGGCTCGACTACTTCTGGGGTGCCTTACTACGGGCCTACCGTGAGTTCGAGGAGCGTGTCGGCACCATCGAACGGGGACGTGGCAGCAAAGGCGACCGAGTGCGGACGGAAGTTCTGGGGCGCACCCTGCCGTTCTCGATTTCCGAGATTGAAGAAGCCTGCCCGGGCGTGAGCCGGGACATGGTTCGACTAGTGCTGCGAGCGATGAAATCAGAGGGGTTGATCGAATCGACTGGCAAGGGGCGAGGTGCGAAATGGAAGCGCATCACAGCAGGCACATCCGGTAGTACAGCGGTTCTGGCGATTGGCCACAAGATGGATCAGTGAGGACTCTCCATGGATAACGTTTTCCAATTCCGCGACCAGCTCATCGAACGATACGGCAGCTTTTCCCGCAGTTTCGTTCGCATCGCTGCGCCTGATATCCAAGCCGAGGTCGAACATCAATATGCGCAAGGTCGCTATTGGCCTGAGCCGCTGGTGCAGATCAACCCGAATTACCAACGCCAGGGCACGGTGCAGAACCTGGCGACACAGGGGGTCTTGCATGCTGCCTGCGCAGAGATCTTCCAGGTCGGGAAGTCTGAAGGTTCGCCAGAACCCCTGCATCTTTACAAGCACCAGATGGAAGCCTTGGCCAAAGGCCAGGAACGCCAAAGCTATGTGGTCACGACCGGAACGGGGTCGGGGAAGTCCCTGTCCTTTTTCATCCCGATCATCGACCGCATACTCAAGGCCAAGCAATCCGATGGCAAAGCACGTACCAGGGCCATTGTCATCTATCCGATGAATGCTCTGGCCAACAGCCAGTTGGAAGAACTCGACAAGTTTCTGCATGGCTATGCGCCAGAGCTTCGTCCCTTCACCGTCAAGCGCTACACCGGCCAGGAAAGCAAGGCGGAACGCAGCGCCATCGCGGATGACCCGCCCGATATCCTGCTCACTAACTTCATGATGCTGGAGTACATCCTCACGCGCTTCGACGAAGTGGATCGGCGTGTGGTGGAACACTGCGAGGGACTTGAGTTCCTGGTGCTGGATGAGTTGCATACCTATCGTGGCCGTCAAGGGGCGGACGTTGCCTTGCTAGTGCGGCGCCTGCGAGAGCGCTTGAAAGCCGAGCAACTGGTCTGCATCGGCACGTCGGCCACCATGTCCAGCACAGGTAGCCAAGCCGACTGCAACCGCGTGGTGGCCGATGTGGCTAGCAAACTTTTTGGCACCCAGATCAGCGAGCATGACGTCATCGGCGAGACCTTGGAGCGCGTCACCAACCCGCTCAAGGACGTCAACGCCATCCGCACAGAACTACCGGCGGCCATCACGCGAAAGCAGGATATCTGGGCTGACTTCGACGCCTTTCGCAATGATCCGTTATCCATCTGGGTGGAGTTGAACCTGGGTATCGAACTACCTGCCGACGAGCCTCCTAGGCGGGCGAGACCCATGATGTTGGAAGAGGCCAGCCGCCGTCTCGCCGAAGACGCGGGTTGCCAGCCTGAAGCCGCTCGCACCGCCCTGCAGCGCTTCCTAGTGGCTGCCCATGATGTGCGCACGCCCCAGGGCAGGCCGCCTTTCGCGTTCAAGCTGCACCAGTTCATCAGCGGTCCCGGCAAGGTACTCACCACGCTGGAGGCGCGAGGTAAGCGCCATGTCACGCTCGATGCTCAGCGTTTCGCGCCGGGGCGACAGCAAGAGAATGTGCTGCTTTACCCGACGCACTTCTGCCGCGATTGCGGCCAGGAGTACCTACCTGTCTGGCACGCACAGCAACCGGTCGGCTTCAGCTCACGTGAAATCGACGATATCGCGGCAGAAGACGACGCCAGCTATGGCTTCCTGTGTCCTCTGGTGCCCGGGCAGCAATACGGCGGCCTGCTCGAAGACCTGCCGGAAACCTGGATCGACCTCAGCCGTAGCGAACCCAAAATCAAGCCAGCCTACAAGAATGCCGTTCCCTATATGGTCACGGTCGATGCCAAAGGGCAAACGGGCTCGGGGACGGAGTTCTGGTTCATTCCAGGAAAGTTCCGCTTCTGCCTGAACTGCGGCACGACACACGAAGCCCACGGCAAGGATGCCAACCGCCTCTCCAGTCTGTCCGGCGAAGGCCGCTCTTCGGCCACTACCATGATTGCCCTGGCGGCCTTGCAGCAATTGTTCGCACTTTCCGAACCTGCGCCAGGGCAGCCTGACCCACGCAAGTTGCTTGGGTTTACCGACAACCGCCAGGATGCCGCTCTGCAGGCGGGGCATTTCAACGACTTCATTTTCCTGCTGACGCTGCGTGCCGGCTTGATCGGCGCACTACAGGGCAGCGGCGGCCAACTCGATGAAGAACACTTGGCCGAAAGCGTATTCAAAGCCCTCGGCTTTCAAGGGGTCGATGAAGTGACCTTGGTGGAGTATCTGCGCACCCCCAAGCTCATGGGACTGGCCCGACAAGAAGCGCAACGCACATTGCGCTTCATCATCGCCTACCGGCTACTGCGTGATCTGCGGCGTGGCTGGCGCTTCAATAATCCGAATCTGGATCAACTCGGCCTGTTGCAGATTCGGTATCGAGACCTAGATGCCTTTTGCGCTGACGCCAGCATCTTTACTGCAAACAGCACCTTGACCAAATTGACGGCAGTGCAGCGGACAGTTTTGTTCGAACTACTGTTCGACGCCTTGCGCCGCCATCTGTGCCTGGAAAGTCGTTACCTCGACCCGGTCGAGCAGGACAAGGCACGCACCAGCGCCCACACCTACCTGAATGAACGTTGGGCCTTCGCTCCCGACGAGAAACTCGATACCGGCCGCTATCTCATCCTCGGCAAGCGCCCGGAATACAAGGGCAAGCCGCGCACCGACTTGGTGACAGGTGGTCCACGCTCCCGTCTGCTACGGCAAATAAAGATGGCCGCCTTCTGGCGCAACAGCGCCTGCGCCAGCGAGGTCGCGCAATGGAAAGATGTCGAGTGGACTAAGCTGATCGAAGCGCTGCTGGAGTCCGCCAAGGACTATGGCTATGTGCAGCGCCAACCTATCGACGCCCAGCTCGCAGGCTGGCGCTTGAACGCGGCTGCTCTGGACTGGTGCCTGATTGCCGATCAGCCGCAAACTGATAGCAATCGAATCAATCAGTATTTCCGCACCCTGTATCTCGGCATTGCCGACCTGCTGCGTCGGCCCTCGCATCCGCTGTTCGACTTCGAGGCTCAGGAACACACGGCCCAGGTGGATGCGCCACGCCGGCAACTGCTGGAGCAGCGCTTTCGTTACACCGAAAAAGACAGGCAGGATTGGGCGCAGAACCCGGCCCACGAAGCGCCGTTGGAACGTTTGCCGGTGATGTTCTGCTCCCCCACGATGGAGCTTGGCGTGGATATCTCCGCGCTCAACACCGTGTACCTGCGCAATGTGCCGCCGACCCCCGCCAACTACGCCCAGCGCAGCGGCCGTGCGGGTCGCTCGGGTCAGCAGGCGCTGGTCATCACCTACTGCGCGGCACTCAGTCCGCATGACCAGTGGTTCTTCCACAATGCAGAGCAAATGGTGCATGGCGTGGTACGCGCGCCAACCCTCGACCTGAGCAACCGCGATCTCATCGACAGCCATCTGCAAGCGGTCTGGCTGGCCAGCACCCAGGTGCCGCTGGACGATAGCATTGCGCCCATGCTGGATCTTGACCAGCCCGGCAAACCACTGAAGCAGCCCTTGCACGAAGCGCTCCGGGCGCAGGCTGTCCAGCAGCGGGCCTTGGCCAGTGCCGACCGGGTCATCGACCAGCTTGAGGGCGAGCTTGAAGGCAGCGCCTGGTTCACTCCTGACTATGTGCGCCAGGTCATCGACAACGCGGCGCAAGCGTTCTCTGGGGCGCTGGAGCGCTGGCGCGTGCTGTTCGATGCCACCCGCCAACAGATGGATATGGCTGATCGCATCGTCAAGAGCCATACCGCCTCGCACACTGAGCGCCAAAATGCCCAGCGCCGTTACGGCGACGCCGCGCGCCAGTACGCCGTGTTGCTCAAGTCCGGCAACGGCCAGAACAACGACTTCTACACCTATCGCTACTTGGCCAGCCAAGGCTTCCTGCCCGGCTACAACTTCCCGCGCCTGCCGCTGATGGCCTGGATTCCCGCCCGTGGCGGCCAGGCCGTCAATGGCAAGGATGACGAAGGCAGCATGGTCAGCCGGCCACGCTTCCTGGCCCTGTCCGAATTCGGCCCCCGCAGCCTCATTTATCACCAGGGCCGCATGTACCGCGTGGTGCGTGCCAAACTCAACGTAGGGAATACAGACCACATTTCCGGCAACAGCCAGTTGGCCACCATTGCCTCGCTGGTGTGCAGCCAGTGCGGCTACGGCCATCTCGGCGAGCCTGGCGGCGAACAGCCGCTGGTCAATCGCTGCGAGAACTGCGACGCCTTGCTCACCGAGCACGATTGGGTGCGCGAGCTCTACCGCATCGAAACCGTGGAGACCGTGGCCACCGAGCGCATCTCCATCAACGACGAGGAGCGCCAGCGTCAGGGCTTCGAACTGCAAACTACCTACCGCTTCCTGCCCGGGCCCGATGGTCGTATCCAGCAGCAGAAGGCCACGATCCAACAAGGCGAGGACGTGCTGGGCGAACTCACCTACGCGCCCGCTGCGCAAATCTGGCGCATCAACCGCGGCTGGCGCAGGCGCAAGGACAAGGAGCAACTGGGCTTCTACATCAACCCCATCACGGGCACCTGGAGCAAGCAGGACGCACCGGATGCGGAAGAGGACAAGGGCGGCGACGATGCTTTGCTGGAGAAGGTGCCCAACCAGCGCATCGTTCCCTTTGTGGAAGATCATCGCAATCTGTTGATCTTCGCTCCCATACATGCCCTGTCTCTGGAGGCCATGGCGACGTTGCAGGCCGCACTCAAGCGCGGCATCGAAATGACCTTCCAGATCGAGGAATCCGAACTGGTGGTCGAGCCACTGCCAAAGTCCGACGAGCGCCGCGCCTTGCTGTTTTACGAAGCGGCCGAAGGCGGTGCGGGTGTGCTCACTCGCCTGGCAAACAATCGCGACGACCTTGCACTCGTAGCTAGTAATGCCCTGCAACTTATTCACTATCGCTTACCGCAGAGCGGCATTTGGACGCTGGACGATCTGCCGTCACTGGAACAGACCGATGTGCTTGGCAATCATCAGTGTGAAGCCGGCTGCTACCAGTGCCTGCTGTCCTA
Source organism: Diaphorobacter sp. J5-51 (assembly GCF_001023515.1). Classification (NCBI taxonomy): domain Bacteria; kingdom Pseudomonadati; phylum Pseudomonadota; class Betaproteobacteria; order Burkholderiales; family Comamonadaceae; genus Diaphorobacter; species Diaphorobacter sp. J5-51. The sequence continues at coordinate 42,669 of NZ_JSYI01000078.1, forward strand.
CTTCAACCAGCCGGACCACGAACACATCAACCGCCGCAATGCGGATGCGCTCAAGCTGCTGGTCGCTCTGGCCAATGCCCAGGTGCAGCCCGTAACGAGCAGCCCGGCCACCGTTGTCTCGACGACTTCAGTTGACGAGCCACTTGATGTTTGGCTGTCCGCGCTCCGCCAAGTAGGGGCCGTGCAACCTGATGCGGTCAACGTGTCCGTCAACAATGGCGCAGCCATCGCCGCGGCCCAGTACAAGGCATCTCGTGCTCTGGTGTTTCTGTCCGCGGTGGATGAGCAGACCACCAGCGTATTGCAGGACAAAGGCTGGCAGGTGCTCGATTTTTCGGACGCTTCACGTTGGTCACAACAATTCGCCGCGCACGCCGATGTGTTCGGTTCCAAGGAATAAGGACGTATGACGATCCTCGAACACGACTTTCTGCCCGGCAACCTGGTGCGCGCCAGAGGCCGCGAATGGGTGGTGCAAAGCGACTCCCGCCGCGACTGGCTGCGCCTGCGCCCATTGAGCGGTGCCGATGACGAAAGCATTGCCCTGATCCCCGAGTTGGAACTGCATCCCGTCGAACCTGCCACCTTCGACTGGTCCGATCCCGCGCGCGCCGGCAACCACGCCGCCGCGCTGTTGCTACGCGATGCCTTGCGCCTGACCCTGCGCGCCGGCGCCGGCCCGTTCCGCTCCTTTGGCAATATCGCCGTGGAGCCTCGCGGCTACCAGCTTGTGCCGTTGCTGATGGCACTGCGCCTGTCCACTGTGCGCCTGCTGATCGCTGATGACGTTGGCATCGGCAAGACCATCGAAGCCGCTTTGATCGCACGCGAGCTCATGGACCGTGGCGAAATCGCCCGCCTGGCCATTCTCTGCCCGCCACACCTTGTCGAGCAGTGGCAAAGTGAGTTGGAAACCCGCTTCAACCTTCACGCTGTGGCGTTGACTTCGTCTTCGGCCTCCCGCATCGAACGTGATCTTCCGCATGGTGTGCGCCTGTTCGACCATCATCCCGTGGTGGTCGTCAGCCTGGACTACATCAAGAGCGAACGCCACCGCGAACAGTTTCTCGCCACCGCCCCTGAATGCATCATCGTTGACGAGGCCCATACCTGCGCCAGCAGCGGCGCGGGCAAGCAATTGCGCTTCGAGCTGCTGCAACGCCTTGCTCGTGACGCGCAGCGACACCTGATCCTGCTGACCGCCACCCCGCACTCCGGTGACGAAACCGCCTTCTACAACTTGCTGTCGCTGCTCGATCCGCGCTTTGCGGCCTTGCAAGGCCGAATGACGGCCTCCGACCCGCTGCGTCAGGAATTGGCCCGCCACTTCGTCCAGCGCCGTCGCAAGGACATCGTTGAATGGCAGGCCGAGACCCATGACGGACGAGGTTTTCCCCGCCGCATGAAAACCGAGCTTACCTATCAACTCAGCGGCGAATGGGGCGCGTTCTTCGACGCCGTGCAGGATTACTGCCGCGAACTGGCTGAAACCGTTGAGCAGCAAGAACAGCAAGGCGGCGCTCGCCTCATCTGGTACGCCACCCTGGCATTGCTGCGCTGCGTGGCGTCGTCGCCCGCTGCCGCCGTCAAGGCACTGACCACGCGCCTGGAAGGCACCCTGCCAGACGACGCCCTCCTCAGTGATGAGCGCCTGCACGATGGCGAGGCCGACGACCTTTCAGGCAGCGATTTGGAACCGCCTGCTCAAGTGCAGGATGCGGCGCCGCGTTTGCGAACCCTGATCGCCGACGCGCAACGTCTTTCCGGCAAGGCCGGTGATCCTAAGCTGGCCGTGCTCATCCGACATATCGACCTCCTGGTGAAGGAGGGCTATCACCCGGTGGTGTTCTGTCGCTACATCGCCACCGCCCATTACGTGGCCGAACACCTCAAGGCTGCTTTCCCCAAGGCCACCGTCGATGCCGTCACCGGCGAACTCACACCCGAAGAACGCCGCGAGCGCGTGGACGACATGGAGGATACCGAGCAACGCATCCTGGTCGCTACCGATTGCCTCTCCGAAGGCATCAACCTGCAACATCTGTTCACCGCCGTCGTCCACTACGACCTGGCCTGGAACCCCACCCGCCATGAACAGCGCGAAGGCCGCGTCGATCGTTTCGGTCAGCAGGCCGATGAGGTGCGCTGCACCATGCTCTACGGGCAGGACAACCCGGTGGATGGCTTCGTGCTCAACGTCATTCTCAAAAAGGGTGAGGCCATTCAGAAGGAGCTCGGCGTGCTCGTTCCCATGCCCGAGGACACTGCCCGCATCAATCAGGCGCTGGTCAAGGCTGCACTGATGAAACGCAGCGATAGCCGCAGCCCATCGCCGCAAGTCGCATTCGATTTCGGTGAGCCGGAGCAATTGCTCGCCCCTCTGCAAGCCCAATGGCGCGACGCGCTGGAAAAAGCCAAGGCCAATCGCACCGTGTTCGCCCAGCGTCGCATCAAGCCAGACGAGGTGCTGCCCGAATGGCACAAACAGCAACAGGCCTTGGGCACTCAGGCTGACGTGCAGCGCTTTCTGCAAAGCGCTTGCGTGCGGCTGGGGGCACCGCTGGAAATCGGCCGCAAGCAGACCGCACGCTTCCTGCCGCAGCACCTGCCCGAAGCCCTGCGCCAGCGCTTGGCCGATGAGGGTATCAACACACCCCAACTCATCGACTTTAGCGAACTGCATCGCAGCCATCCGTTGGTTGGCCTGCTGGCCCAGCATTTGCTGGAAGACGCACTCGGTGGCGAACGTCCGCTGGCCGCCCGTTGCGCTGCCACTCTTACCAATGACGTGGAGGTTGTCACCACCCTTTACCTTCTGCGTCTGCGCCACCAGCTCAGCTACGTGCGCCGCCGCGAACCCTTTCAGATGATGGCGGAGGAAACCGTTGCTCTGGCTGTGCAGGGCCGCAACGCTCCTCAATGGCTGGCTGACGACGGCGTGAGTCGCCTGCTCGAATGCACGCCCAGCGGTAACCTGCCGCCAGAGGCGGCACAGCGCGAAATCCGCACCGCGCTCGACTTCCTCGCCGCGCACCCGCGGCAACTGCAAGCGGTAGCCCAACAGCGGGCCGATGCCCTGCTGGCCGACCACCAGCGCGTGCGCGAAGCCACCCGTGACGTCGGCCAGTACAGCGTCAGCCCCTGCCTGCCGGTGGATGTGATGGGCGTGTACGTGCTGCTGCCTGACTCGCTATAACAGGCCGTTGAAAAATCCCCCGCCGACGCCCGCGTTGGCCG
>NZ_JSYI01000079.1:0-23131 GCF_001023515.1 Diaphorobacter sp. J5-51
AGGTCATCGTCAGGCTCTTACAGCCCAAACCGCCCTCCCACTAACATAGTGGGAGGGCGTTTTGCTTTGGGCTTGAGCGCTCTCAACATCGACTGGCGCACAGCATTCAACAACTCCCAGTTGTCCTGTAGATCTGCAGCCGCTTGGTGTGTTGACGAGGATGTATCTGCTGTAGCATTGACGTTCACGTCAACTAATACGCTACATTGGAGCAGATCTCCCGGTCTGCAATGCATGGCTACCTACACCATCAGTGACCTTGCCAAAGAATTCGATCTCACCACTCGCGCTATGCGGTTCTACGAGGACATGGGCTTGCTGCGTCCGGAACGGGCAGGTCCCGGGGGACGGAATCGGATTTACAGCGCACGCGATCGCACACGGCTCAAATTGACACTGCGGGCAAAGCGCCTGGGTCTATCGCTCACCGAAGCCAAAGAAATCATCGACCTCTACGACAGCCCTCGTGACACGGGGGTGCAACTGCGCAAGTTCCTAGAGGTTCTTGCGGTTCATCGCAGGCAGTTGGAGTCCCAGATGACGGATCTGCAAGCCAATCTGGACGAGGTGCGGGAGCATGAGCGCGAGGCTCAGGAACTGCTTCAAAAAATTGAGGCCCCAACGCCTAAAGTCGTGGATAATTGACGTTTACGTAAACGTAATATTTGCGCGTCCTGGCTTTGTCCGGCCTGTAGCGTCGTCGTCTTGGGCGTATCGCAGTGGGGACATATCGAGCCAACGACCCGTGAGAGATCATCTTCCGAGGAGACACCCATGAGCACCGCCACCCAGTTGCCAGGCCTGAACTTTCAGTTGGGCGAAGACATTGACGCCCTGCGCGACGCGGTGCGCGAATTCGCGCAAGCCGAGATTGCGCCTCGCGCTGCCGAGATCGACCGCAACGACCAGTTTCCCATGGACCTGTGGCGCAAGTTCGGTGATCTGGGCGTGTTGGGTATTACCGTGCCGGAGCAATACGGTGGTGCCGACATGGGCTACCTCGCGCACATGGTGGCCATGGAGGAGATTTCTCGCGCCAGCGCATCGGTGGGTTTGAGCTACGGCGCGCACAGCAACCTGTGCGTGAACCAGATCAACCGCAATGGCAACGAAGCACAGCGAAAAAAATACCTGCCCAAGCTGATCAGCGGGGAACACGTTGGCGCCCTCGCCATGAGCGAGCCCGGTGCCGGCTCCGACGTGATCAGCATGAAGCTGCGTGCGGAGGACAAGGGCGGCTACTACCTGCTCAACGGTTCCAAGATGTGGATCACCAATGGTCCGGATGCCGACACGCTGGTGGTGTACGCCAAGACCGAGCCTGAACTGGGTGCGCGCGGCGTGACTGCCTTCCTTATCGAAAAAGGCATGCAAGGCTTCAGCATTGCGCAGAAGCTCGACAAACTCGGCATGCGCGGCAGTCATACGGGGGAACTGGTGTTCCAGAACGTCGAGGTACCGGCTGAGAACGTGCTGGGCGGCGTGAACAACGGTGCCAAAGTGCTGATGAGCGGCCTGGACTACGAGCGCGCCGTACTGACGGGTGGGCCGCTGGGCATCATGCAGAGCGTGATGGACAACGTAGTGCCCTACATCCACGACCGCAAGCAGTTCGGCCAAAGCATTGGCGAGTTCCAGCTCATCCAGGGCAAGGTGGCCGACATGTACACCGTGCTGCAGGCGGGCCGCTCGTTCGCCTACACGGTGGCCAAGAACCTGGACATGCTGGGTTCCGACCACGTGCGCCAGGTGCGCAAGGATTGCGCCAGCGTCATCCTCTGGTGCGCCGAGAAAGCCACTTGGATGGCCGGCGAAGGTGTGCAGATCTACGGCGGCAACGGCTATATCAACGAATATCCGCTCGGTCGCCTGTGGCGGGATGCGAAACTCTACGAAATCGGCGCCGGTACCAGCGAGATCCGCCGCATGCTGATCGGCCGGGAGCTGTTTGCCGAAACCTGCTGATGGCCCGCGCCGACGCCGCTCATTCATTCACAGCAAGAAGAAAAGGATTGCCTTTATGACCACCGCCTCCATCGACGAGCTGTTTGCCCACAACCGTGAGTGGGCGGAACGGATGGAGCGTGACCGGCCGGGTTTCTTCACCGGCTTGTTGGCGCAACAGAAACCGCGCTACATGTGGATCGGTTGCTCCGACAGCCGCGTACCGGCCAACCAGATCACGGGGCTGGAGCCGGGCGAGGTGTTCGTCCACCGCAACATCGCCAACGTGGTCGTGCCCACCGACCTCAACTGCCTGTCGACCATCCAGTACGCGGTCGACCAGCTCAAGGTCGAGCACCTGATGGTCGTGGGCCACTACGGCTGCGGTGGCGTACTGGCGGCGCTGCAGGACGCACGCATTGGTTTGGCGGACAACTGGATCCGCCATGTGAAGGACGTGCGCGACAAGCACGCCGCCCTGCTTGAAGGCATGGACGTGCAGTGGCGCCACGACGCGCTGTGCGAACTCAACGCGATCGAGCAGGTGATGAACATCGCCCACTCCACGGTGATGCAGGATGCCTGGGCGCGTGGTCAGAAGGTGCAGTTGCACGGATGGTGCTACAGCCTGAACAACGGCTTGATCACCAATCTGCAGATGTCCGTACCTGACGTGGCGGGGCTCGGCGAGGCGCACCGCCAGGCGGTGGCCCTGGTGGCCAGCCGCGTGCGCCAATAGGGCGCACCGCACTGCGCGCGGTTCTGCAGGCACGGTCATGTTTCCCGAGCGACTCGATGCCCCGCAGGCCTACGACATCGCCAAGGCGATGATGGATGGCTTCAACCGCCACTACCGCCTGTTTCGCGCCGAGTCTGCGCGCGCCAAGCACCGCTTCGAGACCGCCGACTGGCATGGCCAGCAACGCGCCCAGCGCGAGCGCATCGAGTTCTACGATCTGCGCGTCAAGGAGTGCGTGCGCCGCCTCGACAAGGAGTTCCACGCGGGTGAACAGTCCATGGAGGTGTGGCACCAGATCAAGCTGCACTACATCGGGCTCATGGTGAACCACCTGCAGCCCGAGCTGGCCGAGACCTTCTTCAATTCGGTCACCACCAAGATCCTGCACCGCACGCACTTCCATAACGACTTCATCTTCGTGCGACCCGCGGTGAGCACGGAGTACATCGAAAGCGACGACCCCGGGGCGCGGCCCACCTATCGCGCCTACTACCCGTCGCGCGACAACCTGCACGAAACCGTCGTGCGCATCGTCGAGCACTGCGCGCTGCAGCGGGACTTCGAGGACCTGCCGCGCGATGCGGGCTACGTGGTGCAGGCCCTGCAGCAGCGCCTGGGCGCGGTCAAGCTGCGCACCAACTTTCAGGTCCAGGTGCTGTCCAGCCTGTTCTTTCGCAACAAGGGTGCGTACCTGGTCGGCAAGGTCATCAACGGCTATAACGAACTGCCGTTTGCGTTGCCCATCCTGCATGGCGAGGATGGTCGCCTGCTGATCGACGCGGTGCTGTTCGGCGAGAACGACCTGCAGATGCTGTTCTCCTTTGCGCGGGCCTACTTCATGGTGGACATGGAGATCCCCAGTGCCTACGTGCAGTTCTTGCGCAGCCTCATGCCGCGCAAGCCTCGTGCCGAGCTCTACACCGCACTGGGCTTGGCCAAGCAGGGCAAAACGTTGTTCTACCGCGATTTCCTGCACCACCTGCGTTATTCCACCGACAAATTCCGCATCGCTCCCGGCATCAAGGGCATGGTGATGCTGGTGTTCGACCTGCCGAGCTTTCCCTACGTCTTCAAGCTCATCAAGGACCAGTTCCCAGCACCGAAGGACACCACGCGTGAACAGGTGCAGGGCAAGTACCTGCTGGTCAAGCAGCACGACCGCGTGGGGCGGATGGCCGACACGCTGGAGTACAGCCTGGTCGCCTTCCCGCGTGAGCGTTTCTCCGACGAACTCATCGAGGAGATCCGCAGGCATGCGCCGAGCCAGATCGAGATCAGCGACCGCGACGGCGATGGCCGCCAGGAGGTCATCATTGCGCACCTGTACATCGAGCGGCGCATGATCCCGCTGAACATCCACCTGCAGGAATGCTTCGATACCGGGCTGGACAAGCCCGAGGCACGCAGCGCGCTGGAGCATGCCGTCACCGAATACGGCAACGCCATCAAGGACATGGTTGCGGCCAACATCTTCCCCGGTGACATGCTCTGGAAGAACTTCGGCATCACCCGCAATGGCAAGGTCGTGTTTTACGACTACGACGAGATTGAGTACCTCACCGACTGCAACTTCCGCCGCGTGCCGCCGCCGCGTTGCGAGGAGGACGAAGTGTCTGGCGAGGTCTGGTGGCCCGTGGGGCCGCACGATGTGTTCCCCGAGACCTTCGGCCCGTTCCTGCTGGGTAACGACGCCGTGCGCGAGGCGTTCATGCGCCACCACGCCGACCTGCTGGACGTGGAGTTCTGGCAGTCGCACAAGGAACGCATCCAGGCCGGCCACGTGTACGACGTGTTTCCCTATGACAGCGCGCGGCGCTTTCGCTGCGCAAGCCCTTCCTCATTTCAAACCCAAGGAGATTCCACATGAGCCAACACCACGACCCCGTCGTCATCGTCAGCGCCGCGCGCACGCCCATGGGCGCTTTCATGAGCGACTTTGCCGACCTCGCGGCGCATGACTTGGGCGGCGCCGCCATCAAGGCCGCCGTCGAGCGTGCCGGCATTGCCCCCGAGAAGGTGGACGAAGTGCTGTTCGGCAACTGTTTGATGGCCGGCCAGGGCCAGGCGCCTGCGCGCCAGGCAGGCTTCAAGGGTGGGTTGCCGCAGAGCACCGGCGCGGTGACGCTGTCCAAGATGTGCGGCGCGGGCATGGAGGCCACCATCTTGGCCCATGACCAGCTGATCGCCGGCAGCCGCGACGTGATGGTCTCCGGCGGCATGGAGAGCATGACCAACGCCCCCTACCTGCTCAAGAAAGGGCGCGGCGGCTACCGCATGGGCCATGACAAGGTGTACGACCACATGATGCTCGACGGCCTGGAAGACGCCTACGAGGCCGGCCGCTCCATGGGCACCTTTGGTGAGGACTGCGCCGCCAAGTACAGCTTCACGCGCGAGCAGCAGGACGCCTTTGCCATCGAAAGCGTCAAGCGCGCGCAGCAGGCGACGCAAAGCGGCGCCTTCGCGACCGAGATCACACCCGTCACGGTCAAGACCCGCAAGGGCGATGTGACGGTGAGCATCGACGAAGGCCCGGCCAAGGCCAAGCTGGACAAGATCGCCGGCCTCAGGCCCGCGTTCAAGAAGGACGGCACCATCACCGCCGCCTCCAGCTCCAGCATCAACGACGGCGCCGCCGCCCTGGTGCTGATGCGCCAGTCCACCGCCCAGCAACTGGGCTGCAAGCCCCTGGCCAAGATCGTGGCGCACGCCACCCATTCCCAGGCGCCCGAGTGGTTCACCACCGCCCCCGTGGGTGCAACCCAGAAGGCCCTGAAGAAGGCCGGCTGGAAGGTCGAGGACGTGGACCTGTGGGAAGTGAACGAGGCCTTCGCCGTCGTGCCCATGGCGCTGATGGCCGAGCTGAACGTGCCGCACGACAAGGTCAACGTGCATGGCGGCGCTTGCGCTCTGGGCCACCCCATCGGCGCCAGCGGCGCGCGCATCATCGTCACATTGATCCACGCGCTGCAGCGCCATGGCAAGAAGAAGGGCCTGGCCACGCTGTGCATTGGCGGCGGCGAAGGCACGGCCATGGCCATCGAACTGGTCTGACCCGCCAGCCATGGGCGCCCCTGCACACGCAGCGGCGCTCTCTTTTTAATAGCTGCTCGCGCTTGCTGAGTAAGCGCTGGCGGCCTATTTGGCTTATCACTTATGCCCACAGTCCTGGTGATTGGAGCGTCGCGCGGCATCGGTCTGGAGCTGGTGCGCCAGTACGCGGCCGACGGCTGGCGCGTGCTGGCCACGGTGCGTGACGAAGCCGGCCGCGCGCGCGTGCAGGCGCTGGGCGCGCAGGCCCTCACCGTGGACGTGGCCCAGCCCGCCAGCGTAAGCGGACTGGCCTGGATGCTGGACGGCGAAAAGCCCGACCTGGCGTTGTATGTCGCAGGCGTGATGCGCCGCCCCGGTGCGCGCACCCCGCCCACGCGCGAGGACTTCGACGCCGTCATGCACACCAACGTGCTGGGCGCCATGCAGGTCATTCCGCAGGTGGCGCCGCTGGTGGAGGCCGCGGGCGGCGTGTTTGCCTTCGTGTCCTCGTCCATGTCGCTGATCGGCGGCGTGCCGGACAGCAACGCCTGGCTGTACCGCACCAGCAAGGCGGCGCTGAACATGGCCGTGGCAGCTGCGCAGCACGATTACCCGGCCGCGACGCTCGTCACCATCGACCCCGGCTGGGTGCAGACCGACATGGGCGGAGAGACCGCCCCGCTCACCGTGGCCGACAGCGTGCGGGGCATGCGCGCGGTGCTGGCGCAGGTCACACCCGCGGACCGCGCACGCCTGCTGCACCACGACGGCCGGCGCGCCACGCACTGGTAAGCCCGCGCAACGCGCCACTTCAAGAACCACTGAACCCTACGGAGACACGATGCTGCTGACCCAAGACCAGGAAATGATCCGCGACGCCGTGCGCGACTTCGCCCAGCAGGAGCTGTGGCCGAATGCCGCGCGCTGGGACAAGGAACACCACTTTCCACGCGAGGCGCACCAGGGCCTGGCCGCCTTGGGTGCCTACGGCATCTGCGTGCCCGAGGAGCTGGGCGGTGCAGGCCTGGACTACCTGACACTGGCCCTGGTGCTGGAGGAGATCGCCGCTGGCGACGGTGGTACCAGCACCGCGATCAGCGTGACCAACTGCCCGGTCAACGCCATCCTCATGCGCTACGGCAACGCGCAGCAGCAGCGCGACTGGCTCACGCCCCTGGCGCGCGGCGAGATGCTGGGCGCGTTCTGCCTGACCGAGCCGCATGTGGGCTCCGACGCTTCGGCCCTGCGCACGACGGCCGTCAAAGAAGGCAACGAGTACGTCATCAACGGCGTCAAGCAGTTCATCACCAGTGGCAAGAACGGGCATGTGGCCATCGTGATTGCCGTGACCGACAAGGGCGCGGGCAAGAAAGGCATGAGCGCTTTCCTGGTGCCCACGAATACGCCCGGCTACGTGGTCGCGCGCCTGGAGGACAAGCTGGGCCAGCACAGCAGCGACACGGCGCAGATCAACTTCGACCACTGCCGCATCCCGGCCGAGAACCTCATTGGCGCGGAGGGCGAGGGCTACAAGATCGCGCTGGGCGCGCTCGAAGGTGGCCGCATCGGTATCGCCGCGCAAAGCGTGGGCATGGCACGCAGCGCGTTTGATGCGGCGCTGGCGTACTCGAAAGAGCGCGAGAGCTTCGGCCAGCCCATCTTCAACCACCAGGCCGTGGGCTTTCGCCTGGCCGACTGCGCCACGCAGATCGAGGCCGCGCGCCAGCTCATCTGGCACGCCGCCGCGCTGCGCGACGCAGGCCGCCCCTGCCTGAAGGAAGCTGCCATGGCCAAGCTCTTCGCCAGCGAGATGGCCGAGCGCGTGTGCAGCGCCGCCATTCAGACATTGGGCGGCTATGGTGTGGTGAACGACTTCCCGGTGGAGCGCATCTACCGCGACGTGCGCGTGTGCCAGATCTACGAAGGNGCGTCAGCGCTTCTTGAGCACCACGGTGATGGTGCCGTTGGTCTCCAGCGTGGCGCGCTCCACCTCGTGGGTGTGCAGGCAGCCGCCCATGCGCAGCGCGGCAGCGAGGTCGCTGGGAGAGATCAGCTCGCGCCGCAACAGCGCCTCGTCCACCTGTCCGTCCTGCACGACCACCTGAGCGTGGCCGTCGATCAGGCGTTCCAGCCACCGCATGCGGAACGTGAGCTGCGCCAGCGCCACATGGCACAGGATCAATGTGGAGGCCGAGATCAGCCCGCCGATGAGCGAGTTGTCACCCGCGTTCATCGAGTTCTGCACCGCGTTCGAGAGGATCAGGAGCAACACCAGATCGAACGGTGCGTACTGCCCCGTCTGGCGCTTGCCCGTCAGGCGCAGAAACACCAGCAAAAAGACATACACCACCACGCCGCGCAGCACGAATTCCCACCACGGAACACCCATAGACCACATGCAAGGCTCCCCATCTGCAACGTGAGGGGGGCAGTCTACGTTCAATAATCGCCGCATGACCTTGCAGCCCTGCCCGTGCGGCGCCACTCACCGGCGCCGGCCCCTGGCCTATGCCGACTGCTGCGGCCGCTACGTGGAGCATTTCGACGCCGAGCCCGCGCCCAGCGCCGAGGCGCTCATGCGCTCGCGCTACAGCGCCTTCGTGCGCGAGAACGCCGCCTATTTGCTGGCCACCTGGCACGCCAGCACCCGCCCGGCGCAACTCGACTTCGAACCCGGTGCCAAGTGGCTGGGCCTGGAGGTGCGCGCCGGGGCGCAGACCGGCGAGCACAGCGCCGAGGTCGAGTTCGTCGCCCGCTACCGCGTGGGCGGGCGTGCCGTGCGCCTGCATGAACGCAGCCGCTTCGTGTACGAGCAGGGGAGCTGGTATTACGTGGATGGCGACCTGAAGTGACGCCAGGGCTGCGGTCCTGGTGTTGTCGCGCCAGAGGCCTTTGCTGGTGAGCGCGAGAAGCTATTAAATTTGTAGTACTTCAGCCGTCATTCCCACCACATGCCGGCGATGTTGTGCGCAAAGATGGGGTAGTTCATCCAGGTGCCGCGCAGGCCCTTGCGTACCACGGTGCCGATTTGCGGCGCAAAGATCCAGGCGTTGACGGCATCCTGCGCCAAGTGCCGCTGCATCTGGGAGAACAGCATCTGGCGCTCGCGCGCGTTGGTGGCGCTGGCGTGGCGCTCCACCAGGGCGCGAAAGGCCGGGCTGTCGTAGCCGAAGTAGTAGCCCGGGTCGGTGTAGATGCGGTAGTCCAGCGGCTCCACATGATTGATGAGGGTCATGTCGAACTGGCCCTTGAACGGGCCCTGCAGCCACTGCTGCCAGCTCAGCTGCTGGATGTTGGCCTCGATGCCCACCTGGGCCAGGTCGCGGGCGATCAATGGCCCGCCCACGTGTGCGTACGGTGCGGGCGGCAGGGCGAGTTCCAGCCGCAGCGGCGTCTGCACCCCGGCCTGTTTCAGCAGGGCGCGTGCGCGGGCGGGGTCGTAGGGGTGCAGGCTGGCCAGGTGCACGTAACCCGCGTCGGTGGGACTGAAGTGGCTGCCGATCACCACGCCGCGCCCATCCAGCGCAGTGCGGATAAAGCCCTCGCGGTCGATGGCGTGGGTGATGGCGCGGCGCACGCGCACGTCGTCCAGGGGTTTGCTGCGGTGGTTCAACGCCAGCATCCCCTTGCCGCCGGAGGCCCCGATCAACACCTGGTAAAGGCTGTTGTCCTGAAAGCGCCGCACCGTCTGCGTGGCGAAGTTGAACAGCACGTCGATCTCGCCCGCGCGCAGGGCGTTGTCCTGCGCCTCCAGGTCGTGCAGAAAGCGGTACACGGCACGCTCCATGCGTACCTGGGCTGCGTGGCGGTGGGACTCGGCCTTGACCAGCGTGATGCGTTGGCCGCGCTCCCAGCGCTGTACGCGGTAGGGGCCCGTGCCCACCGGGGCGCTGGCCGCCTGTGCGGCCGTGTCCGGGTGCAGGATCACGGCCGGCCCCTCGCCCAGGCGGAAGAGCAGGTGCGGATCGGGGTGGTGCAGCGTGAGCGTGACGGTGTGCGCATCGGGCGTGACCACCGTGGCGATGTTGTCGAAGAGCGCCTTGCGGGACTTGTTGGTGGAGCCGGGCGCGACGGCACGCTCGAAGCTGAAACGCACGGCTGCCGCGTTGAGCGCGCTGCCGTCGTGAAAGCGCACCCCCTGGCGCAGGCGGAAGGTGCACGCGAGGCCGTTCGGGTCGGTGTTCCAGGACTCGGCCAGCAGCGGCTGTACCGCGCCGTTTTCCGTGATCTGCGTCAGCCCCTCCAGCACGTTGTAGTGCGTCACCTCGCCCACGGCGGCGGCAGCGGCCATGGTGGGGTCCAGGCTGTCGGGCTCCAGGGAGAGGTTGATCACCACGGAGCGTTCCGCGGCACGCGGTGAGACCTGCGCGGCGGCCGGCGAAGCGCACAGCGCGAGGGCCTGGGCCAGGCAGGCACGGCGGGTGAGGGAAGTGGGAGGCTGCGCAGGCATGGGCTATACACCATCAGGGATGGGGGGCCTGTGGCCCCGGTGCTCGAATGCTACAGACTGTGACATAGTAGGGGCACATTGGCTATTCCTATCGTCCCCTGCGGGTTCAACCCGCGCCGTTCTCACCCATGACTTCGCCTGTGGCCTCGCTCCGCCTACCGGCGCCTGCCCGCGCGTGGTGGGCGCTCGGGTTGCTTGTCGCCCTGCTGTTTGCGGCGATTGGCTGGGGGGTGCATGCCATCTACCAGGCGCGTGAGCAACGCTACCGCCACCAGATCGAAGGCGGCCTGCAGGCCGTGAACCACATGCAGGTGCGGGGGGTGACGGACTGGCGGCGCCGGCGCTTCCAGGAGGCGGCGGCACTCACCGACGACCGCCTTCTGGCACAGGCCGTGGCCCGCTGGCGCGCAACGGCGGCGCCTGACGCCGAACAGGCGGTGCGTGAGCGGTTGCGCATCCTGGTCGAGCATGTGCGCTATACCGCTGCCTATTTCGTCGATCCGCAGGGCCGGCTGATCCTGGATGCCGGCGGGCCGGCCACGGGCACGCTGCAGCCGCCCGAGATGCGCGCGCTGGAGGGCGCGCTGGCGCGGGCCGAGCCCGGCATTGTCGAGCTGCGCCGCGACCCGGCCTTCGCCTTTCCGTTCTTCGGATTGCTGGCGCCGCTGTACGACGGAACCGCGTCGCTGGGGGCCATCTGGCTGGTGATGGACGCGCGCACCACGCTCTACCCATTGCTGGAGACCTGGCCCACCAGCAGCCGCACCGCCGAATCGGTGCTGGTGGAGCGGCAGGACGACACGGCCTTGTTCCTCAGCCCCTTGCGCCATCGCAGCGATGAACCACTGGCGCTGCGCCTTCCGGCGGAGCCGGGCAGCCGCGATCCCATGGTGCTGGCCGTCGCGGGCGTGCGGGGCGCCTTCTACGGCAGCGACTATCGCAACCAGCCGGTGCTGGCGGTGGCCAGCGCGGTGCCGGACTCGCCCTGGCTGCTGGTGTCCAAGGTGGACGTGGCCGACGCCTTCACCGCTGCCCAGCGGCGCGAATGGCTGGCCCTGAGCCTGTTCGTCAGCCTGGGGCTGCTGTCGCTGGGCTGCGTCGTGGTGCTGTGGCAGGGGCGGGCCTGGCGGCGCGAACGGGCGTTGAAGGCGGAGCTGGAGCGCAACCTGCGCTGGCTGGACAACGCGCAGAAGGCGGCCTCGGTGGGCTACTTCGTCTATGAGGGGCAGAGCGAGGCATTCATCATGTCGCGCATGGCCAGCGCCATCTTCGGCCTGCCGTCCGACGGGCGCATGACGCTGCGCCAGTGGGTGGGGATGCTGCACCCCGACGAGCGCGCGCAGACCCTGGAGATCCACGGCCGTGCCATGAGCGAGCGCATTCCGCTGCGCACCCAGTACCGCATCCAACGCAACGGCGACGGCCAGGTGCGCTGGATCGAGGTGTGGGGCGAGTACGGCAACTCCGCCGGCGACGGCGAGCCGCTGCTCATGATCGGCACCGTGCAGGACATCACCGACCGCAAGCACACCGAGGACGAACTCGCGCGTTACCGCAACGCGCTGGAGTCGCAGGTGCGCATGGACCCGCTCACCCAGGTGGCCAACCGCCTGGCGCTGGACGAGGCCGTGGCGCGCGCCTGGAGCCAGGCGCTGCGCGAGGGTTCGTCGCTGGCGCTGCTGATGATCGACGTGGACCATTTCAAGGCCTACAACGACTATTACGGCCACGTGGCGGGCGACCTCTGCCTGCAGCGCGCAGCGTCGGCGCTGGCGTCGGCCTTGGGGCGGCCGGGTGACCTGCTGGCGCGCTATGGGGGCGAGGAATTCGCCGTGCTGCTGCCGGGCGCGGACGCCGATGCCGCCCTGGCCGTGGCGCACCGCCTGCAGGAGGTGCTGCGCGCCCTGTCGCTGGAGCACCGCGCCAACCCGGGCGGATTCACCGTCACCGCAAGCATGGGCCTGGCCCACCTGCGTCCGGCCGACGTCGTGTCCGCAGGCACCGAAACGCGCGCCGGCGTGGACGCGGCCCAGCCCCTGTTCCAGCAGGCAGACGCCGCGCTGTACCGCGCCAAACAGCTGGGCCGCGACCGCGTGGTGAGCTACGACGCGCAGTGCGCGGCCACCCTGTACGAGGCCGGGCAGCCCGCGCCTGCGATCATGCTGACCTATGACATTTGAAGCGATATTGTTCGATTGCGACGGCGTGCTGGTGGACAGCGAGCCCATTACCAACGGCGTGCTGTGCGAGATGCTCAATGAAGCCGGCTGGCTGCTGGCGCCCGAGGAGTGCATGCGCCTGTTCATCGGCAAGACCGTGCGCAGCGAGGCTGCGCGCATCGAGGCCGAGACCGGCCGCCCGCTCACCGACGCGTGGATGGCCGAGTTCTACGCGCGCCGCAACGCACGCCTGCAGGCCGAGCTGGTGGCCATCCCCAACGCGCCCCAAGCCGTGCGCGCCGTGCACGGGCTGCTGCAGGGGCGCATCGCCTGTGCCTCCGGCGCCGACCGGCAGAAGGTGGAGATGCAACTGGCGCAGGTGGGCCTGGCGCCGCTGTTCGCGGGCCGCGTTTTCAGCGGCCACGAGATGCCCGCCACCAAGCCTGCACCCGACGTGTACATGGCAGCGGCGGCAGCCGTGGGCGTGCCGCCCCTGCGCTGCCTGGTGGTGGAAGACACGGTGACCGGCGTCACGGCCGGCGTGGCCGCGGGCGCCACGGTGCTGGGCTACAGCCCGTCGCCCGTGGGCCATGGCTCTGCCGAGGCGCTGCGCGCCGCTGGCGCCGTGCAGGTCATGGCCGATATGGCAGAACTGCCCGCGCTGCTGCAGGCCATGCGCGTTGCGGTTTAAGCCAAATTGAGCTCTAGCGCTTACTGGGTAAGCGCTAGCAGCTACTAATAAATGAGCGTCTATACCGCTACGGAGCGTGCGCCGCGGCGGAACTCCGCGGGCGACTGGCCTGTCCAGCCGCGAAACGCGCGGATGAAGCTCTTCTCGCTGGCAAAGCCCGTGGCCTGCGCCACCTGCTTGATGGGGCGGTCGCTGCGGTGCAGCAGCTCGATCGCGCGGCTGCGGCGCACCTCGTCTTTCAGCGACTGCAGCGACGCGCCTTCTTCCTTGAGCTGGCGGTGCAGCGTGCGCGCCGAGACGTGCAGCTGCTCGGCCAGCGTGTGTGCGCTGTGGGTCGCGTCGGGCAGGGCGGCCAGCACCTGGCGCACGCGCTGCACCAGCAGCCGGTCGCGGCGGTACTGGCGCACGGTGAGGGGCAGCGCGTGCTGCAGCATCTGGCGCATGGCCGCCTCGTCGCGCGTGATCGGCAGCGCGAGGTAGCGCGCATCGAAATGCACGGCCGCGCGCGGTGCCTGAAAGCGCGTCGGGCCGCTGAAGAGCACGCCATAGGCCTGCGCGTGGGGCGGTGGCGCGAAGGGGAACTCGGCCGCCAGCACCGGCAGGCGCGAGTCGATGAACCAGCTGGCCAGCCCGAGCGCGTTGCGCAGCGTGGAAACCAGGCAGAACTCGCGCAGCGTGCCCAGGTCGCGCTGCTCGGCGATGGTGAGCGTGGCCTGCTGGCCCTCGGCGTGTAGGTGCAGCGTGATGTCGTCCGTCAGCAGCGCGTGGTGGCGGCACCAGCGCGCCAGCGCCAGGCCCAGTGTGGGTGCACTCAGCGAGGCGCGCGCCAGCAGGCCGTAGCTGCCCCAGGGCAGGCGGCGGGAGAACCAGCCCAGGGCTTCGTCGTCCAGCTCGCGCATCGCAGCGGCGGACAGCACCTCCATCTGCTGCGCCGTGATGCGGCCCGCAGAGTTGCCAACCTGCTCTGGCGGGATTTGTGCCAGCGCCAGCACCTGCGCCGCGTCCATTCCGCGCGCTGCGTAGGCCTGCACGATGGCCTGCACAAACGCCATCGGCGTGGCGGCCGTGGGTGTAGCGAGGAGTGCGGTGGGTGCGGGCGGTGGCGGCGCGGGGTCAGGGCGGTCGGGCATGCATGGAGTCTGCAACTCTGTGGCGCAATTTGCAACCTTTCTGACCCATCCCGGTCACCGCGCGTGCGGGGGTGCGGCGTATGCTGTGCAGCCTGTTGCCGGGCCCCGCGCGGGCGCTGGCCCCCCCCCGATCAGGAGACAAGCCCATGGAACCCGCATCCACCCCATCGGCCGCGTTGAGCCATGCGCGTGGCAGTGCCGCCACCCCCCTCATCGAGCAGACGCTGGGCGACTTCTTCGCCGGCATGGCGCAGCGCCAGCCCACGTGCGAGGCACTGGTCAGCCGCCACCAGGGCCTGCGCTACACCTACGCCGAGCTGCACCAGGCGGCCCGCCAACTGGCCAGCGCGCTGCTGGGCCTGGGGCTCGCCAAGGGCGACCGCATCGGCATCTGGTCGCACAACAACGCCGAATGGGTGCTGATGCAACTGGCCACGGCGCAGGTGGGCCTCATCCTGGTGAACATCAACCCGGCTTACCGCACGGCCGAGGTGGAGTACGCGCTGAACAAGGTCGGCTGCAAGGCGCTGGTGGCCATGCCGCAGTTCAAGACCAGCGACTATCTGGGCATGCTGCGCGAGCTGGCACCCGAATTGGCCGCGTCCCAGCCCGGCGCACTGCAGGCCGCGCGCCTGCCCACGCTGCGCACGGTGGTGTGGATCGACGCGGCCGGCTCAGGCGTGGCGGGCCAAGGCGACGAACAGCCGGGCATGCTGCGGTTTTCCACGCTGATGGCGCGGGGCGACGCGCAGGACGCGCGCATCGACGCCATTGCCGCCCAGCTGCACAACACCGACCCCATCAACATCCAGTTCACCAGCGGCACCACCGGGTTCCCGAAGGGCGCCACGCTCACGCACCGCAACATCCTGAACAACGGTTTCTTCATCGGCGAGTGCATGCGCCTCACGCCCGAGGACCGGCTGTGCATTCCCGTGCCGCTGTACCACTGCTTCGGCATGGTGCTGGGCAACCTGGCCTGCCTCACGCACGGCAGCACCATCGTGTACCCCAACGACGGCTTCGACGCCCTGACCGTGCTGGAGACCGTGCAGGCCGAGCGCTGCACCGGCCTGCACGGCGTGCCCACCATGTTCATTGCCGAGCTGGACCACCCGCGCTTTGCCGAGTTCGACCTGCGCACCCTGCGTACCGGCATCATGGCTGGCAGCCCGTGCCCGATCGAGGTGATGAAGCGCGTGGTGGGCGACATGCACCTGTCGGAGATCACCATCGCCTATGGCATGACCGAGACCAGCCCCGTGAGCTGCCAGAGCGACGCCGAAACGCCGCTGGCCAAGCGCGTGTCCACCGTGGGCCGCGTGCAGCCGCACCTGGAGGTGAAGATCATCGACCCCGAGACCGGCGCCGTGGTGCCGCGCGGCGAGCGCGGCGAGCTGTGCACCCAGGGCTACTCCGTCATGCACGGCTACTGGGGTGATGAGGCCAAGACCCGCGAGGCGATCGACGAAGGCGGCTGGATGCACACGGGCGACCTGGCCACCATGGACGACGAAGGCTACGTGAACATCGTCGGCCGCATCAAGGACATGGTGATCCGCGGCGGCGAGAACGTGTACCCGCGCGAGATCGAGGAATTCCTCTACCGCCACCCCATGGTGCAGGACGTGCAGGTGGTGGGCGTGCCCGACCAGCGCTTCGGCGAGGAGCTGTGCGCCTGGATCATCGCCAAGCCCGGCACGCGCCCCAGCGAGGACGACATCCGTGCCTTCTGCAAAGGCCAGATCGCGCACTACAAGGTGCCGCGCTACATCCGCTTCGTTACCAGCTTCCCGATGACGGTGACGGGCAAGATCCAGAAGTTCAAGATCCGCGACGTCATGAAAGACGAGCTGGGCCTTGCCGAAGACAAAACCGCTTGAAACGAGCCACCGCCATGATTCTTGAATCCCAACTCAACCCGCGCTCGGCCGACTTTCAGGCCAATGCCGCCGCCATGCGCGCCGTGGTGGAGGACCTGCGCGCCCAGATCGAGCGCGTGTCCCAGGGCGGCGGCGAGGCCGCCCGCGCCAAGCATGTGGCGCGCGGCAAGCTGCTGCCGCGCGAGCGCGTGGAGATGCTGCTGGACCCCGGCACGCCGTTCCTGGAGATCGCCCCGCTGGCAGCCCTCAACATGTACGGCAACGACGCGCCCGGCGCGGGCCTGATCGCGGGCATCGGCAGCGTGGCCGGCATCGCCTGCATGATCGTGTGCAACGACGCCACGGTGAAGGGCGGCACCTACTACCCCATGACGGTGAAGAAGCACCTGCGCGCGCAAGAGATCGCGCAGCAGAACTGCCTGCCGTGCATCTACCTGGTGGACTCGGGCGGCGCCAACCTGCCCAACCAGGACGAGGTCTTCCCCGATCGCGACCACTTCGGCCGCATCTTCTACAACCAGGCCAACATGAGCGCGCAGGGCCTGGCGCAGATCGCCGTGGTCATGGGTTCGTGCACGGCCGGCGGCGCCTACGTGCCGGCCATGAGCGACGAGACCATCATCGTCAAGAACCAGGGCACCATCTTCCTGGGCGGCCCGCCGCTGGTGAAGGCCGCCACGGGCGAGGTCGTCAGCAGCGAAGACCTGGGCGGCGGCGACGTGCACACGCGCCTGTCCGGCGTGGCCGACCACCTGGCACAGAATGACCTGCATGCACTCTCGCTGGCGCGCGGGGCTGTTAAAAATTTGAATAGAAATCAGCCTGTAGCGCCCGCGGATCAAGCGCCAGTAGCTCCTAAATATGCAGCAGACGAGCTGTATGGCGTGATTCCCGTGGACACGCGCAAGCCCTTCGATGTGCGCGAGATCATCGCCCGCATCGTGGACGGCAGTGCGTTCGACGAGTTCAAGGCGCGCTACGGCAACACCCTGGTGTGCGGCTTCGCGCGCATCGAGGGCATGGCCGTGGGCATCGTGGCCAACAACGGCATCCTGTTCAGCGAGAGCGCGCAGAAGGGCGCGCACTTCATCGAGCTGTGCTGCCAGCGCAAGATTCCGCTCGTCTTCCTGCAGAACATCACCGGCTTCATGGTCGGGCGCAAGTACGAGAACGAGGGCATCGCCCGCCACGGCGCCAAGATGGTCACGGCGGTGGCCACGGCCAACGTGCCCAAGTTCACGGTGATCATCGGCGGCAGCTTCGGCGCGGGCAACTACGGCATGTGCGGCCGCGCGTACTCGCCGCGCTTCCTGTGGATGTGGCCCAACGCGCGCATCAGCGTGATGGGCGGCGAGCAGGCCGCCAGCGTGCTGGCCACCGTCAAGCGCGACGGCATCGAGGGCAAGGGCGGCAGCTGGAGCATGGAGGAAGAAGAGGCCTTCAAGACGCCCATCCGCCGCCAGTACGAGGAACAGGGCCACCCCTACTACGCCACCGCCCGCCTGTGGGACGACGGCATCATCGACCCCGCCGACACGCGCCGCGTGCTGGCCCTGGGGTTGGCGGCCGCGCGCAATGCGCCCATCGAAGACATGAAGTTCGGCGTCTTTCGCATGTAAGGAGGTACCACCGCATGAGCGCTCTCACCATCCGCTACGAAGGCCCGGTGGCCACCATCACCCTGACCCAGCCAGAGGTGCGCAACGCCTTCAGCGACGAGGTCATTGCCGAGATCACCGCCGCATTCACCGAAGTGGGCGCACGCGCCGACGTGCGCGCCGTGGTGCTGGCCGCCGAGGGGCCGGCCTTCTGCGCGGGTGCCAATCTGAACTGGATGCGCCGCATGGCCGACTACACGCGGCAAGAGAACCTTGCCGACGCCGCCAAGCTGGCCGAGATGCTGCGCGTGATCTACGAATGCCCCAAGCCCACCGTGGCGCGCGTGCAGGGTGACGTGTACGCCGGCGGCATGGGGCTGGTCGCGGCCTGCGACATGGCGGTGGCGGTCGATACCGCGGGCTTTTGCCTGTCCGAGGTGAAGATCGGCCTGATCCCCGCCACCATCAGCCCCTACGTGATCCGCGCCATGGGCGCGCGCGCCGCGCACCGCTACTTCCTCACCGCGGAACGCTTCAGCGCGGCCGAGGCCTTGCGCATCGGTTTCGTGCACCAAGTGGTCGGCGCAGAGCAACTCGACGCCCAGGTGGACGAGCTGCTCAAGGCACTGACGGCCGCGAGCCCGAACGCCGTGCGCGCCTGCAAGACGTTGGTGCGCGATGTGGCCGGGCGCGAGATCGACGCCGCACTCATCGCCGCCACCGTGGAGGGCATTGCCGACATCCGCGCGAGCAGCGAGGGCCGCGAGGGCGTGCAGTCGTTCCTGCAAAAGCGCAAGCCCTCCTGGCTGGGCTGATCCGCTATGGACGCGCTCTGGCTCCAGATCGTGCAGTGGCTCCACAGCGTGGGGCTGCATGTCGATGCGGGTACCGCCCAGGCGGTAGCCGAAGGGGCTGCGCGCGCTACGCAGCAGCTGGACATGCCCGCCCTGCTGGCGCTGGCCGCCGCACTGGGCTGGGCCAGCGGCTTTCGCCTGTACGCCGTGGTGTTCCTGGTGGGCATGATGGGCGTGGCCGGCTGGCTGCCGCTGCCGCCGGGGCTGGCGCTGTTGCAGCACCCGCTGGTGCTGATGGCCAGCGGCTTCATGCTGCTGGTGGAGTTCTTCGCCGACAAGGTGCCCTGGTTCGATAGCGCCTGGGATGCCATCCACGCCTTCATCCGCGTGCCCGCCGGCGCGCTGCTGGCCGCCGGCGTGTTTGGTGCCGACAACGCCACCATGGCGCTGGCCGCGGGGCTGCTGGGCGGCTCGCTCTCGGCCACGGCGCTGGCCACCAAGATGACCACGCGGGCGGCGGCCAACACCTCGCCCGAGCCGTTTTCCAACTGGGGCCTGTCGTTCTTTGAGGACGGCCTGGTCGTCGGCGTGGTCTGGCTGGCCACGCAGTACCCGCTGGCCTTCGGCATCGCGCTGGTGGTGATGCTGGCGCTGTCGGCGCTGCTGCTGGTGGTGCTGTTCAAGTTCCTGCGCGCCGTGCTGCGGCGCATTTCCTCTTTCTTTTCCGATTCCGCCAAGGTGGCCTGAATGTTCCAAAAAATCCTGATTGCCAATCGTGGGGAGATCGCCTGCCGCGTGGCCGCAACCGCCCGCCGCATGGGCGTGAAGACCGTGGCCGTGTACTCCGACGCCGATGCCCAGGCCAAGCACGTGGCCGCCTGCGACGAGGCCGTGCATATCGGCGGCAGCGCCCCCAAGGACAGCTACCTGCGCTGGGAGCGCATCATCGAGGCCGCCCAGGCCACGGGTGCGCAGGCCATCCACCCGGGCTACGGCTTCCTGAGCGAGAACGAAGACTTCGCCCAGGCCTGTGCCGCTGCGGGGCTGGTGTTCATCGGCCCGCCGCCTTCGGCCATCAAGGACATGGGTTTGAAGGCCGAGTCCAAGCAGCTGATGGAGAAGGCGGGCGTGCCGCTGGTGCCTGGCTACCACGGCAAGGACCAGGACCCGCAACTGCTGCAGCGCGAGGCCGACCGTATCGGCTACCCCGTGCTCATCAAGGCCAGCGCCGGTGGCGGCGGCAAGGGCATGCGCCTGGTGGAAAAGAGCGAGGACTTTGCCGCAGCGCTGGCCAGCTGCCAGCGCGAGGCCATCAACAGCTTTGGCGATGATGCCGTGCTGGTGGAGAAGTACGTGCTGCGCCCGCGCCACATCGAGATCCAGGTGTTCGGCGACACGCAGGGCAACTGCGTCTATCTGTTCGAGCGCGATTGCTCTGTGCAGCGCCGCCACCAGAAGGTGCTGGAAGAAGCCCCCGCCCCCGGCATGACCGAGGCCCTGCGCCGCCAGATGGGCGAGGCTGCCGTGGCAGCCGCCAAGGCCGTGGGCTACGTGGGCGCGGGCACAGTGGAGTTCATCGTGGAACAGCCCGGCGGCTACGACGCGCCCGAGCAGATGAAGTTCTACTTCATGGAGATGAACACCCGCCTGCAGGTGGAGCACCCCGTGACCGAGGCCATCACCGGCGAAGACCTGGTGGAGTGGCAGCTGTGCGTGGCCAGCGGGCAGCCTTTGCCCAAGCGCCAGGACGAGCTGAAGATCATCGGCCACGCCATCGAGGCGCGCATCTGCGCCGAGAACCCTGACAACAACTTCCTGCCAGCCACTGGCCAGCTGCACGTGTACCGCAAGCCGGCATGCACCAGCTTCGAACGGGGCAGCGTGCGCGTGGATGACGGCGTGCGCGAGGGCGACGCCATCAGCCCCTTCTACGACAGCATGATCGCCAAGCTCATCGTGCACGGCGACACGCGCGCGCAGGCCCTGGCGCGGCTGGACGATGCGCTGGCGCAGACCCACATCGTGGGCCTGGCGACCAACGTGCAGTTCCTGCGCCATGTGGTGAAGAGCGATTCGTTCGCCCAGGCGCGGCTGGACACCGCGCTGATCCCGCGCGAAGAGGCCGTGTTGTTCGGCCAGGAGCGCGTAGGTCTGCCTTTGGCCGCAGCCGCCGCCGTGGCCAGCCAGTTGCAGCGTGAGCAGGCGCAGGAAGGCGCCAATCCGTTCAGCCGCCGCGACGGCTGGCGTTCGCTGGTAGCGTGCCGCCGGCGTTTCGAGTTCGACTTCAATGGCACACATGCCAAGGCCTGGCTGACCTATGAACGCGATGGCGGCTACCAACTGACCGTGGGAGAAGGCGAGGGAGCCGCGCAGGGTCCGCTGGCTTTCACGCCCTGGGCGGGCGGCCTGGACCTGCAATACGCCGGCCAGCGCACCCGCGCAACGGTCTATGCCCAGGGCGAGACCGACCACATCTTCACCCCCCGTGGCGCCACGCGCATCGAGGCATTGGACCTGCTGGCCCATGCGGGCGAAGCCGCCAGCGAGGGCGGGCGTCTCACCGCGCCCATGCCGGGCAAGGTGGTGTCCTTTGCCGTGCAGGCCGGCGACAAGGTGACCAAGGGCCAGCCCCTGGCGGTGATGGAGGCCATGAAGATGGAGCACACCATCGCCGCCCCCGCCGATGGCGTGGTGCAGGAGCTGCTCTACGCGCCAGGCGACCAGGTGGCCGAAGGCGCAGAACTGCTGCGGCTTTCCGCCGAGTGACGGCGGGGGCTTGCCCAGCCGCGGTACGCTCGTTGGCCATGAAGATCACCTTTTGCTGTACCGATACCAAGGCCGAACCCTGGCTGCAGGGGCTGGCCGCCGCCCTGCCGGGAGCCGACATTACCGTCTGGCAACCCGGAGCCCCGCAGGCCGACTACGCTGTGGTCTGGGCACCGCCCCAGCAGTTCATCGACGAACAGCCCGCCTTGCGGGCGCTGTTCAACATCGGTGCGGGGGTGGATGCGCTGCTCAAGCTGCGCCTGCCGCCGTCCGTGCGCGTCGTGCGTCTGGATGACGCCGGCATGGCCGTGCAGATGGCCGAATACGTGTGCCACGCGCTGATCCGGCATTTCCGCGAGTTCGACCAGTACGAGGCCACCATGCAGGCGGGCCAGTGGAGCTACCGCAAGCCGCGCCTGCGCCAGGACTTTCCTGTGGGCGTGATGGGCCTGGGCGTACTGGGCGAGCGCGTGGCGCGCGCGGTGGCGCAGTTCGACTTTCCCGTGCTCGGCTGGAGCCGCAGTCCGAAGCAGATGGCGGGCGTGCGCTGTTTCAGCGGGCAGGAGGGCTTTAACGAGTTCCTGGCCGCTACCCGCGTGCTGGTCAATCTGCTCCCGCTCACGCCCGAGACGCAGGGCATCATGAACCGCGACACGCTGGCCCGCCTCCTGCCCGGCGCCTACGTGATCAATGTGGCGCGTGGCGCGCACCTGGTCGAGGAGGACCTGCTCGCGCTGATCGACGCCGGCCATGTGGCGGGCGCCACGCTGGACGTGTTCCGCACCGAGCCGTTGCCTGCCGGGCATCCCTTCTGGGGACATCCCAAGATCACCCTCACACCCCACACTTCGGCACGCACGCTGCGCGACGAGAGCATCGCCCAGATCGCCGGCAAGATCGCGGCGCTCGCGCGCGGCGAGGCCGTGGCCGGCGTGGTGGATGCCGGACGCGGCTACTGACGAATCCCTCACCCAAGGACACCCACCGATGAACCCGAACATCCCCTCCCGCGTCAAGCTTGTGGACGTGGGCCCGCGCGACGGGCTGCAAAATGAGAAGCACCCGGTGCCGGCGGCCGTCAAGATCGAATTGGTACACCGCCTGCAGCAGGCGGGCCTCAAGGAAATCGAGGTCACCAGCTACGTTTCTCCGAAGTGGGTGCCGCAGATGGCCGACAACCACGAGGTCATGCAAGGCATTACACGCATGCCCGGCGTGCGTTATTCGGTACTGACGCCCAACCTGAAAGGCTGGGAGGCAGCCGTGCTCGACAAGCCCGACGAGATCGTGGTCTTCGGCGCCGCCAGCGAGGCCTTCAGCCAGAAGAACATCAACTGCAGCATTGCCGAGAGCATCGAGCGCTTCGCCCCCGTGGTCGAAGCCGCGCGCGCCGCTGGCGTATATGTGCGTGGCGCCATGAGCTGCACCGTGGGCTGCCCCTACGAGGGCGAGATTGCGCCCGAGCGCGTGGAATACCTGGCCGGGCTCATGAAGGGCATCGGCGTGCAGCACATCGGCGTGGCCGATACCATTGGCGTGGGTACGCCGCGCAAGGTGCAACGCGCCATCGAGGCAACGCTCAAGCACTACGACCTGAACGACGTGTCCGGCCACTTCCACGACACCTACGGCCAGGCGCTGGCCAACACGCTGGCGGCGCTGGAGCTGGGCGTGTGGCAGTTCGACACGTCCGTGGCCGGCCTGGGCGGCTGTCCCTATGCCAAGGGCGCCACGGGTAACGTGGCCACCGAGGACGTGGTCTACATGCTGCACGGCATGGGCATCGAGACCGGCATCGATCTGGACCAGCTGATCGACGCCGGCGCCTACATCAGCGACTTCCTGGGCCGCAAGCCGCAGTCGCGCGTGGCCGTGGCGGTGCTCACCAAGCGCAAGGGCTGAGTAACCGTCTTCGAAGTCAAGCGCAATGAAGCGACTTGTCCC